>NZ_JBFBBY010000024.1:0-77173 GCF_040682875.1 Amycolatopsis sp. NPDC051071
CAGCCGCCCTTGGTCGCGGGCATGTCCTGAAGGCCCCCTTTGAGACGATCAACGTCTCAAAGGGGGCCTTCAAGACACCGCGACTACCCTTGGGTTACGTGGAATCGTGAGTGGCAATGAGGGGTAACTAGTCAGGACCCCCTGGTTGGAGTGGCCCAGCCTCCTATCACGAAATCAATCATCTAGATGACACCCGCACGCACCGCGTAGGCGACGGCGTGCGGGCGGTTGCGCAGGTTCAGCCGTCCGGTGATGCCCTGGATGATGTGCTTGACGCTGCGTTCGGAGTAGGAGAGCTCGCCGGCGATCTCGACGGTGTCCATCCCATCGGCCATCAAACGCAGCACGTCGACCTCCCGCGTGGTGAGCCCGGCGGTGTTGACACCCATCGGGTCGAGTACCTCACGCTGCAGCCGCTCGACGTGCTTGAGCAGCTCGCCGAGAAGGCTCGGCGGCAGCACCCCGCCGCCGGTCGAGGCCGCGCGGACCGCGTGTGCCAGCCGCTCACCGGTGGTCGCCGACCTCGGCAGCACCGCCACCACGCGGCATTCGATCGCGGGCACCAGTTCGGCCTCGCCGATCTGGCTCACCACGAGCACCACGGGTTTGCCCACCTCGGCTGCCAGCCTCCGCAGCCACAGCACCGTCTCCGGTGTCAGCCACTCCGCGGCGAACACCAGCACGTCGGTCTCGCCGCGCTGGTCCCAGTCACGGACCTCGATACCCGGCTGCTCACCGAGCTGGCTAGCCAGCCCGGCGGTGGTGATCGGGTCGGGCGCGTGCACCGTCACGATGATCTCTCGCGTTTCCGTGTCCACCTCTGTCCCCTCCGCTTGATCCGCGGCCCCAGTCGGATGGACACAGTCTGCGAAGGAGCTCTTCACGAACTCTCCACGAGTCCTCAACGAGGCGTGAAGGACTTCGTGGCCAGCTGAAACGCTTCGACGTACTTGGGCAATTCGCCAAGGAGCTCGCGGAGCCTGCCCTCGTGCCCGGCGAAATCCGGATCGGCCAGCAGGGCGTAGCCGAACGCCAGCGTCCGGCGAAGCTCGTCGACCCGTTCCTCGGCCTCGTCGGCGTCGAGCACCAATCCGCCGCCGCGGGCGAGGTCGAGCACGACATCGCCGTCGAAGGGCTCCTGTGCCTGGCTCACCGCAACCGGCCTGCTTTCGCTGATGGACCCACCCAGCATGCACAGCCGCGCAAGGCATGAACCAGCGCGAGGACGACTTTCTGCCCAAGAGAACGCGTGGCTTTGCCCACTCGCGCTCACGACCTCCCACGACGAAAGTCCCGTGAAAACCACATGAACGGGCAACCAACCGGGGCCACGTTCACCGCGGTGAACAGCGATGATCGGAAACTGTGCAGGCACGGCCCGAAGACGTCTTGTCCTCGGCGGACGAAACCCACACGATGCGTGCCCGATTGATTGCGAAACCCACAGCGGCGGGGATAGGATTTTTCCCGCAAGGATGATCATCGAGGTAGTCGGACGCACAGGCGGCAGGTCATGGACGAGGTTCCCTCGCTGACGGTGCGTCTGCTGGGCGGCTCCCCCGTCTGGCACGGCACCGGCGAGATCGCCCTCGGCCCCGCACAACGGCAAGCGGTCTTCGCCGCGCTCGCGCTGCGCGCCGGTCACTACGTCCCGCGCGAGGAGATCATCGACGCCGTCTGGGGCGAGCGGCCTCCGCACAGCGCCACCGGCATCGTCTACACCTATGTGTCCGCGCTGCGCCGCGCGCTCGAACCCGCGGGCGAACCACTCGTCGCCACCCGCGCCGGGTACCGCCTCGACCTGCCGAAACAGCAGGTGGACGTGCATGTCTTCGAAGCAGAGCTGGAGCGGGCCCGCGGCCACCGGCTCGCCGGTGCGCACCATCGGGAACTGGAGTCGCTGCGCACCGCGCTCGGACTGTGGCGGGGCACCGCGCTGAACGGGATCCCCGGCCCGTTCGCCGAAAGCCAACGCGTCCGGCTGGACGAATTGCGGATGTCCGCGGTCGAACGCCAGGCCGAGGTCGCCCTGCACCTGGGTGGTTACCGCGAACTCGTGGATGAGCTGGCCGCCTTGGCCGAGCGTCATCCATTGCGCGAAGGCCTGCACCGCATGCTGATCACCGCGTTGTTCCGGTCCGGTCGCCAGGCCGAGGCGCTGGCCGCGTTCGACCGCGCCCGCGAGACGATCATCGAGCGGTCCGGTCTCGAACCCGGCCCGGACCTGCTGGCCTTGCGGCAGCGGGTGGTGGACGGCGATCCGTCGCCCACCCGTGCCCTGCCCGGACGGCCGTCCGTTTTCGTCGGCCGCGAGTTCGAACTGGGCCGCTTGCGCCGCCGTCTGTCCACCCTGCTGACCCAGGGCCGAGGCGGGACGCTGTGGCTGGACGGCGAGGCGGGCAGCGGCAAGAGCACACTGCTGGCGGAGGCCCTCGCCCCGGCGAAAAGGTATACGCGCTGGGTCGAAGCCGACGAACTCGGCAGCGCTGTCCCGCTCAGCCTCATCGCCGACTGCCTCGGCGGCGAAGCACTCGAGAGTCTCAGCAGGACGGTCACCGGACTGTGCGAGGACGGGCCGCTGGTGCTCGTCTTCGAGGACCTGCACTGGGCCGACGAGGAAAGCCTGCTCGCCTGGCAACAGCTTCACCGGCTTGCCGCGCGGCTGCCGTTGTTGCTGATCGGCTCCGCACGCCCGCTCCCCCGGCGCCGCACGCTCGACGTCCTCCGCTCGCGGCTGGACGGCGAGATCGTCTCGCTCCCGCCGTTCGACGGCCCGGCCGTCGAAGCGCTCGCCGAGGAGACCCTGGCGAGAGACCCCGGCGAAGAGGTGCTCGGGTTCGCCGCCGCGTACACCGCCGGCAACGCCGCGTACCTCCGCGAACTGTTCGCCGAGTTCGCCGCCGGCCGCGAGATCACGACCACGCCACCCGACGGCGTCGTCACCGTTGTCGAAGCTCACCTCACCACACTTTCCTTGACCTGCAAGCGAATGCTGACGTCGGCCGCGTTGCTCGGCTCGTCGTTCACGGTCACCGATCTGGCCGCCGTCTCCGGCCGTGAACCGCGGGCGCTCATCGAAACGGTCGAAGAGGCACTCGCCGCACACGTGCTGGAACCCGAGGAGGACCGCCTGCGTTTCCGGGTCCCGCTGGTGCGCTCGGTCTTCGCGGCGAACACGCCGCCCGCCATCCGCACCATGCTGCGTCAGGAGATCGCCGCCACCATGGTGGGCTCCGGGGCACCCGCGAACCACGTCGCCGAGCAGCTGCTCCAGGCGGGCGACGAACTGACAGCGCGGTGGATTCCGCAGTGGCTGCTCGAAAACGTCGGCGCCCTGTCGACCGGGCTCGCGGTCGAGCTGCTCCATTCGCTTTCCCACCAGCAGAACCTCACCGAGGAGCAGCACCAGAGCCTGACCGCCCGGCTCGCCGGGCTGCTGCTGCCCGAGCCCGCCATGAGCGCCGCCCGGGCCGGGCGGCCCTGGTGTGCGCCACTGCACGCGCTCGCCCACACCGGAATTCGGTGAGCGGGTACGCAACCGGTTCGTCGCACGGACGTCCTGAACTGCGAGTGACACGGTAGTGATCCGGCCACTTTCGGTAGCGGATGAGAAGGGGAGCCGACGTGACGAACGGGCTGCGCGTCGAGCTGCTCGGGCCGCCTCGCGCTTGGCTCGAAGGCACCGAGCTGAAGCTCGGCCCGGCACGCCAGCGCGCGGTCTTCGCCACCCTGGCCGCACGCCGCGGCCGGCCGGTCTCGCTCGGTGAACTGATCTCCGACGTCTGGGGCGGCTCGGCGCCTGCCAGCGCCACCGGCAGTGTCCACACCTACGTTTCCGGTCTGCGCGGGGCCATCCGCAAGGCGGGCGGTGCCGCGCACGAGGTACTGCACTCGTCCGGGTCGAGTTACGTACTGCGGCTGGACCGGGAACAGCTCGACATTCGCCGGTTCGAGCAGGACGCCCTCGAAGCCCGGCGGCTGCTCACCCGCGGTGATCAGCGTGGTGCGGCCGCCCTGCTCACCACCGCGCTCGGCAGCTGGCGCGGCGAGGCCTATTCCGGCGTGCCCGGCCCCTTCGCCGAAGCCGAACGCGTCCGGCTCGCCGAACTCCAGCTGACCACCGTCGAACTGCGGGCCACGGCACTGCTCGGCCTCGGCGACCACCACGAACTGGTGGCCGAACTGACCGAGCTGGTCCGGCGGCACCCGTTGCGTGAGTCGCTGCACGAAACGCTCATGCGTGCCCTGCACGCCAGCGGACGGCAGACCGAGGCGCTGACCGTCTACCGCGAAGCAAGGCAGATCCTCCAAAGTGAACTTCGGGTCGAGCCCGGTATACCACTGCGGGAGCTGCACCAGCGCATCCTGGACGGCACCGAAAAACCCGTCACCACCAAAGCCGCTCCGGTACTGATCGTGCCGCCGCCGGTGGCCAAGGCCATCGAACGCGGCGGCGCGTCGTATCTGCCGGGCCGGTCCCGGCAGGTCGAGCGGCTGGACGGTTTTGTCACCGACGTGCTCGCCGGACGTGGCCGTCCCGTCTGGCTCGAAGGTGAACCGGGTATCGGCAAATCGGAACTGCTGATCGCCGGGCTGGCCGGCGCGGGGGCACGCGGCTGCCAGCTCGCCTGGACCGCGGCCGACGAGCTCCAGCAACGGTTTCCGCTGCAGGTGATGATGGAATGTCTCGGTGTGCACCACGGCTCCGCCGATCCGGTGAGGGCCGAGCTCGCCGGGGAACTGCACGCCGAGCCCGCACGGGAGCCCTGGGGTCCCGCCGACCCGATCCTGTCCACTGTGGACAAACTGCTGGCGCTGGTCGACGAGACCTGCGCGGCAGGCCCGCTGGTGCTGGTGATCGACGACCTGCACTGGGCCGACGAGGCGAGTGTGCTGCTGTGGCACCGTCTCGCCGCCGCGACCCGTCAGCTGCCGCTGCTGCTGGTCGCCGCCTCCCGCACCGGGCACGGCCGCCGGGACCTGGCCCGGCTGCGTCGCGGCGTCGAGGCAAGGGACGGCGAAGTCATCCCGGTCGACGTGCTGTCCGACGACGAAATCGGCGCGGTGTTCGAAATGATCCTGGCGGCGAAACTGGGTGAGAGCCTGCGCCCGCTGGTCCGCCGCGTGGCCGGGAATCCGCTCTACGCCAGGGAAATCGCGCACGACCTTGTCCGAACCGGCTCGGTGCGGATCAGCGCGGGTGTGGCCGAGGTGACGCTGGACGGCACCGAGAACGCGCCACGCTCACTACTGGCCGCGGTCGGCCGCACTCTGGAATGCCTCGACCCCGGGACGACGCGGCTCCTGCGGACCGCTTCGCTGCTGGGTGCGGAGTTCGCTGTCGAGGACCTCGCCGCGCTCGCGGGCAAGACACCGCTGGAAGTCCTGCGGGAGCTCGAACAAGCCACCGCCGCCGGGGTGATCGAGTACGCCGGCGACAAACTCGCGTTCCACCATCCGTTCCAGCGGCAGGCGCTCTACGGCGGCATCGCCAAACCAGTGCGCGCCACCTTGCACCGTCGCGCCGCCGAAGCACTCGCCCGCGGTGGCGCGCCGGTCAAACGGGTCGCCGAGCAGCTGGCGGCCGAGCCGGTGCCGTTCGACCCGTGGCTGGTCGAATGGCTCACCGGCAACCACATCGCGGTGTCGAATCGTGCGCCGCGGATCACCGCCGACCTCGTCCGCCGTGCGCTCGACAGCACGATACCCACCCCGGAGCAGCGGGAAAAGCTGATCGCCGTGCTGGTACGCGTGCTGTTCCGGCTCGAACGGGATACAGAGACCGAAGCGGAACAAGCGGTCGAGACGGTCAGCGACCGGGTGGATCTCGCCGAGATGCGGCATATCCTCGCCGCGTCGCGGTACCGCCGCGGTGACATCCCGGGTGCGCTGGAAGCACTCGGCGACACCGCCGAGGACGAGTCGATGCCGGAGCTGTGGCGCACCCGCACCCGGACGCTGCTCGCGAACTTCCGCCGCGGCAACCTCGTCGATCTGGACGAGACCGAACGGACGGCGCGGCTGCTGCACGCCGAGGCCGCCGCGACGAACGAGCGCTATCCGGCCGCGCACGCGCAGCAGACGCTGTGGCTCGTGCACTCGATCCGCCGCGAACACGACAGCGCGCTGAGCGCGATCGACGCCGCGCTGGCGACCGCCGGCGACGAGGCGGAGCTCGCGACCCTGCGGTTCGACCTGCTGGACAACCGCCTGTTCACCCTGCAGAACCTCGATCGGCTCGCCGAGGCCGACGCCACTCTGCACGCCGGGTACGAGACGGCCGCTCGGCACGGCCTGCCGACCGGGCCGCAGGTCTCGGCCGCCGTGCACTACTACTGGACCGGCCGCTGGGACGAGGCGCTGGCCGAATTGGACTCGGTCACCGAGGACGGTCCGGCGATCACCTTCAACGGCGTGCGCGACGCGGGTGCCGCCGCCCTGCTGCTGCACGGCGTCGCCGCGCTGATCGCGGGGCATCGCGACGAGCGGGTCTCCGTCCGGGCACATCTGGACGCGGCCGAGGCGCATTCACCTTCGAACTCCGCCGAGCGCGAAAGCTGCGACTTCTACCTCGCCGCCCAGGCGATGGCGGCCGAACATCAGGACCGGCTCGACGACGCGCTTCGGCTGTTCACGCCCGTCCTGCGTCCCGGCTACGCCCGGATGATGCTGCGCCACCAATGGCTGCCGGACGTCGTCCGCGTCGCGCTCGCCGCCGGGAACGACGGCGTCGCGCGTGAAGCGCTCGGTGTCTGCGCCGAGGAAGCGAGCCAGGAAACCGTGCCGGCGCGGGCCACCGCGGCCGCGAACCGATGCCGGGCCTTGATCGACGGCGACCCGCGGGGCGTGCTGGCCGCGGCCGATCACTACCGCGAGGTCCGGCGCCCGATCGAACTCGCCGCCGCGTTGGAGGACGCCGCCGAACTGCTCGCGAAGGCCGGCTACCTCGAATCCGCCACGCAGGCGCTCACCGAGGCGTGCGAAGTACTCGGACCGGTCGGCGCCACCTGGAGCATTCGCCGGGCCGAAAGCAGGCTGCGGCCCTACGGCGTGCTGAGCCGGGCCGAGCGCGGTCCCCGGCACGCGGGCGCGCTGTCGCCGTTGGAGATCCGGATCGCCCAGCTGGTGGCTTCGAAACTGTCCAATCCGGAGATCGCGGCGGAGCTGAGCCTGCCGAGGAGAACCGTGCAGTCGCTGGTGTCCCGCGTGCTTACCAAACTGCACGCCGAGTCGCGGCTGACCGTCGGCGACCGATTGCCCCGAAGGCTCGCGTGACGTCCCTTCCAGACACGCCCTAGGAGAGCCATGACCCGCCCGCGTGGATTCCGGCTGGTGGCCGGGCTGGCGGCCTTCACCCTGCTGCTGACCGGCTGTTCGGGAAAGCAGCCGGAGCCAGGCGGACCGATCAAGCTCACCGTCGCCACGTTCGGCGAATTCGGCTACGAGAAACTCTTCGACGACTACGAGAAAGCGCATCCGGGGATCACGGTCGAGGGCCGGGTCGCGGACTTCGAGACACACCACCGGCAGTTCGCCACCGGCCTCGGCGCCGGGCGCGGCACCGCCGACGTCGTCGCGATCGAGGAGCAGTATCTCCCGAAGTTCCGCCAGTCGACGGACAAGTTCACCGATCTCTCCGAATTCGGCGCGCAGGACCTGCGGGCCGGCTGGCCTTCCTGGAAATGGGACCAGGGCACCGCGAACGGCGGGAAGTTCGTGCTGGGCCTCGGCACGGACATGGGCAGCCTCGCGCTCTGCTATCGCCGGGACCTGTTCGCGGACGCCGGACTGCCGACCGACCGGGACCAGGTGGCCGCGTTGTGGCCGACCTGGGAGAAGTTCGCCGAGGCCGGTACCCGGTTCAGCGCGAAGGTGCCGGGTGCCAAATTCGCCGATTCGGCGGGCACCATCTACACCGCGATGCTCAACCAGTCGCGGGAGAACTACTTCGCCGCGGCCGACGACCGGTTCATCGCGGACACAAACCCGAACGTGCGTAAGGCTTTCGACCTCGCGGGCAGCATGGCGCTGAAGAAGCAGACGGCCGCCGTCACCCCCTTCACCCAGCCGTGGACGGTGGCGATCAAGCAGAGCCGGTTCGCCGCCATCACCTGCCCCGCCTGGATGCTCACCCAGATCGAGGAGGCGGGCGGCCCGGAACTGGCAGGTAAATGGGACGTCACCTCGGTGCCGGGTAAGGCGGGCAACTGGGGTGGTTCGTTCCTGACCGTCCCGAAACAGGGTGAGCACCGCAAGGAGGCGTACGATCTCGCCGTCTGGCTCACCGCGCCAGAACAGCAGAAGCGGATCTTCCTCGACAGCGGCCTGCTGCCGAGCGTGCTGGGTGCTTACCAGGACGGGGCCGTGCTTTCCCATACCAGCGAGTACTTCAGCGACGCGCCGGTCGGCAAGATCTTCGCCGCGTCCGCCGAGGCCCTGCGGCCGAACTATCGCGGCCTGCGTGACGGCGAGGTGCGACCCGTGTACGGGCATGCGCTAGGCCGCGTCGAAGAAGGACGGCAGAGCATCGATGCGGCCTGGTCCCAGGCCGCGACCGAAGGCCGCGCCGCGGCGGCCAACTGAGCGGGGGCGGCGTGACACGCAGGTTTCCGGCGGGCTTCCGCTGGGGCACGGCCACCGCGGCGTTCCAGATCGAGGGCGCGACCACGGCGGACGGCCGTGGACCGTCCATTTGGGACACTTTCGCCGCCGAACCTGGCCGGGTACTCGACGGCGCCACCGGGGAACCGGCCTGCGAGCACTATCGGCGTTACGGCGAAGACGTCGCCCTGCTGGACGAACTCGGCGTGCCGTTCTACCGGTTCTCCGTCGCGTGGTCGCGGGTGATGCCGGACGGCCGCACGCTCGAACCACGCGGGCTCGCCTTCTACGATCGCCTTGTCGACAAGCTACTGGAGCGCGGGATCACCCCGATGACCACGCTCTACCACTGGGATCTGCCGCAGGCACTGCAGGACGAGGGCGGCTGGCCCGCCCGCCACGTCGCGAACCTCTTCGCCGGCTACGCGCAGACCGTCCACAAAGCACTCGGTGACCGTGTCCGGCACTGGACCACGATCAACGAGCCGTTCTGCGCCGCGTTCATCGGCTACGGCAACGGTGACCACGCACCGGGTATCCGGGACGAGGGTGCCGCGCTGGTCGCCGCGCACCATCTCCTGCTCGCGCACGGCCTTGGCACGCAGGCGCTGCGCGCGAACGGCGGCGGCGAGCAGGAAGTGTCGATCGTGCTCAACTTCGCACCCGTACTGACCGATGTGGACGACGCCGCGCACCGCGAGGCCGCACGCAGATTCGACTTCCTGCACAACAGGTTCTTCCTCGACCCGCTGCTCGGCCGCGGCTACCCGCCCGAGCTTCTCGGAGACCTGGCGCATCTCGGCACACTCGAACCGGCGATCGCGGACGGCGACCTGGAGATCATCGCGCAGCCGCTGGACGTACTGGGCGTCAACTACTACGCGCCCGCCCGCGCCATCCCGCTCGACGACCCCGAGGCCGACAGCAACTGCCCGCTGCCGGGCCTGCGAGGTATGGACGTCCTGCCGCCCCGCGGCGAGGTGACCTCGATCGGCTGGGAGCAGCGGCCGGAGTCGCTCACCGAACTGTTGCTGTGGCTGCACGAGCATTGCCCAGGCCTGCCATTGGTGGTCGCCGAGAACGGCGCCGCCTTCGAGGACGAGGTGGTGGACGGGCACGTCCACGACGAAAAGCGCGTCCGTTACTTCGCCGAGCACATCGGCGCCGTGCACGAAGCGATCGAGCGCGGTGCCGACGTCCGCGGTTACCTGGCCTGGTCGCTGCTGGACAACTTCGAGTGGGCCATGGGCTACACGCAGCGGTTCGGCCTCGTGCACGTCGACTTCGAGACGCAGGAACGGGTACTCAAGGACAGTGCGCGGTTCTTCGCGCACGTGGTGGCGGGCAACGGGCTTTAGTGAGGGGTCTCGGCCTTGTCACGGCTGACCGAAGACGCCACCTTTGCCTTACCCCTCAATAGAACGACCCAAATCACTCACGACCCACTCTTCGCAGACGATCACGCGCGGTCGTGGAGAGTGACCTGGTAACCGTCGGGGTCGGCGAAGGTGAATGTCCGGCCGAAGGGGCCGTCGATCGGCGCGGAGACGATGGTGTGACCGTCGGCGACGAGCGCATCGTGAATGGCCTGGACGTCCGTGGCGTGGAGCCAGATCGCGGCACCGATGCCGGGCTGGGCAGCGGAGGCGAGATCTGTGCCGGGAACGACGTCGCGAAGTGCGAACGCGATCGGCTTCGTCTCGAAGACGACGGCGTGCGGAGGTCCCGCCGGTGAGCGGACGAGGCCGAGGTACTGCTCGTAGAACGCCTGCGACGCGTCGAGGTCGCGCGCTTGAAGCGAGATGAAGTCGGGTCCGGTGACAGGCATGATGCTCCTTCATTACGTGTCAGTTTTCTGACACGGGTCAATCTATGTCAGAATACTGACATGAGTCAAGACGATGTCGGCGTCGACCTGGAGACGTCACTGGGCTACCTCCTGAAAGAAGCGTCGAGCGCGCTGCGCGCAGCCATGGAGGAGGTGCTGCGGCCACTCGAGATGAGCGTGACGCACTACTCGTGCCTCGAACTGCTGGCTCAACGACCGGGCTTGTCGAACTCCGAACTCGCGCGGGGTGCGTTCGTGACGCGGCAGTCGATGAACGTGCTGCTCCAGACCCTGGAACGAGAGGGCCACGTGACCAGGCCCACGGAGGCACCCGTCGGGAAGGTGCTTCCCACGCGGCTCACACCTCGCGGCCGACGGAGACTCGAGAAGGCGACCGCCGCGGTCCGGTCCGTCGAGGTGAGAATGCTGGCAGGCATGACCGAGGCCGAGCAGGCAGGCGCGTTCCGGATCCTGCGGAGCATGATCCATTCCCTGCGCGAGGACAACGACCGCATCCGGTGACTGTGTGGATTTTGGCGCGTTAGATGATCCAGCATCCACACAGTCCCGCATGACAGTCCCTGTGACCTCCGGAGCCGGAAGGGCGTGTGGGACCACGAAAACCAAAAAACTCACGGCCCCCAGATCAACTTCAGCCCCGCGGCGCGCCACGCATCACGCCGTTGACCACCTTCCTGGCCAGCAGGATGAACAGCACGATCACCGGCAGCACACCCAGCGTCGCGGCCGTGAGCATGAGCGAGTAGTCGGTGAAATAGCCGCTCGCCAACCGCGAAAGTGCCACTTGGACGGTCGGGTTCTCGTTGGGGTCGAGTACGACCAGCGGCCAGAAGAAGTCGTTCCAGGCGGTCATGAACGTCAGCATCGCGAGTACGGCGGCCTGCGGGCGGATGGCGGGCATGGCCACGTGCCGGAACAACCGTACGGTCGAGCAGCCGTCGATGCGCCCGGCGTCGAGCAGTTCGCCGGGGATCGCCTCCTCGCAGGCCTGCCGCATCCAGAATACGCTGAACGCGCCGATGAGTCCCGGTACGATCACCGCCTCCAGCCGCCCGTACCAGCCGAATTCGCCGACCACCAGGTAAAGCGGGATGACGCCGAGTTGCGCGGGCACCATGGCGGTGCCGATGACGACCAGGAAAAGCGTGTCACGGCCCGGAAATCGCAGTCGGGCGAAGGCGAACCCGGCCAGGCTGGAGAGCAGCACGTTCGACACGGTCACGGTGCCGGCGACGATCAGCGAGTTCTGCATCGCCAGCCAGAAGTCGACGGTCGTGAAGACTTCACGGACGTTCTCGAACAGGTTGCCGCCGGGCAGCAGTGGTGGCGTGGTCTCGCCGAGCGCGGAATTGTCCTTCGACGAAACCACGAACGACCAGTACAACGGGAAGATCGACGCGATTCCCACCGCGAGCAGCAGGCCATGGACGACGAACCCGCCGCGTTCCCTCGACGCCACGGTCACTCACCGCCCCGCATCTTGCGCACGAGCGAGAAGTTGACCAGCGCGAACCCGGCCGAGAACAGGAACAACAGCCACGCGATCGCGGCCGCGTATCCGGCGTCGAACTCGCCGAACCCCTTCTCGTACAGGTACATCGCGAGCGTCTGGAACTGACGGCCTGCCCCGCCGGTTCCGGCGGTGCCGGCGTCGTCGAACAACTGCGGCTCGGCGAACAATTGCAGCCCGCCGATGGTCGAGACCACCACAGTGAAGGCGATGGTCGGCCGGATGGCGGGCACGGTGATCGACCAGAACGTCCGCCACCGCGAAGCGCCGTCGAGCATGGCGGCGTCGTACCGTTCCTGTGGCACGGACTGCATCGCCGCGAGGTAGAGCAGCGCGTTGTAGCCGGTCCAGCGCCACATCACCATCACACTCACCGCGACATGCGACGCGAACCGGTCCGATCGCCAGTCCACCGGGTCGATCCCGACGAGCCCGAGCGCCCAGTTGACGACGCCGTAGTCCTTGGCGAACAGCTGGCTGAACACCAGTGCCACCGCGACCACCGAGACGACGTTGGGCAGCAGGACACTGGCGCGCCACAGGGTCCGCGCGCGCAGCGGCCGGTCGAGCAGGGCCGCGAGCCCGAGCGCGGCCATCAGTTGCGGCACGGTCGAAAGGACGAAGATGCTGACCGTGTTGAAGAACGCGTTGTAGAAATGCGGATCCCCCAGCAGGACGGCGAAATTGTCCAGTCCGGCGAATCCGGTGTCACCGTTGATCAGATGCCAGTGGTGCAGTGCGACCCACACGGTGTACAGCAACGGGAAAAGGCCGAAGACGCCGAAAAGGAGGTAGAACGGCGCCGTCATCAGGTAGCCGGCGAGCCGCTCGCCCGTACGCCTCAAACGGCGATCACCTTGATGCCGGTCCGGGCGATCTCGTCGGCCACCTGTGGGTCGACGCCGGTGTCGGTGATCAGGGTGTCGACGTCGCCGAGGTCGCCGAACCGGGCGAAGTGATCGTTGCCGATCTTGGTGTGATCGGCCAGCAGCACCGTGCGCCGCGCGGAGCAGATGGCCGCGCGTTTGACCATCGCCTCGGCGGTGTCCGGCGTGGTGAGCCCTCGCTCGAGGGAAAGTCCGCTGGTGGCGATGAAAGCGACGTCGACGAAGGTGTCCTTGAGTGCGTTGAGCGCCCAGCCGTCGACGGCGGCCAAGGTGCGGCCACGCAGCCTGCCGCCGACCAGCATCAACGTGATGTTGGGGCGGTTCACGAGGACGAACGCGTTCGGCAGCGAGTGGGTGACCACGGTCAGTTCGCGATCGGCGGGGAGGATGCTCGCCAGCCGCCCGACCGTGGTGCCCGCGTCCAGCAGGATCGCGCCCTCGTCGGGGACCTGCTCCAGTGCGGCGGCGGCGATCCGCTCCTTCTCACCGGTCATCACCGCGTCGCGTGCGGCGAGTCCGGGCTCGAAACCCAGCCGCTCGACCGGGATCGCCCCGCCGTGCACGCGCCGCACCATCCCGCCGCGTTCCAGTGCGGTGAGGTCGCGGCGCACGGTCTCGCTGGTGATTTCGAACGTCGTCGCGAGTGACGCCACGTCGACCCTGCCGTTCTGCCGGGCCTGCTTGAGAATGGCGCGCTGCCGCTCCTCGGCGTACAACGGTCACCTCCTGGCCTGGCGAAGATACGGGCATGGCGACAATAGTTGGTTTCCCGCCGGTCCGACAGCCAACCACCCGGCTACCCGCGGACCGGCGGCGGCCTCCTGTCCATTGAGGACACAGGGGCGGGCTCACCGGCGCCGGAGCCGGTTGCCCTTTCGGACATCACGTCTGCTCATTCGGGTAGCCGCACTTCCCTAACGGCGGATTTACAACGTTGTATTCGCTCCCCTGCTGCGCCTCGCGTTCGACAACACCGGCTGGCGACCTCGGCTACGTCACCGGGGACGCGCGGGTGCTGGCCGACACGCGCCGCTGGATCGACGCGGTCATCGCCACCCAGGCCCCGGACGGCTACTTCGGGCCGTCGAGGCTCCGCACGCGGACCTGTGGCCGCATATGCCGATGCCGCACGCACTGCGCTCCCACGAGGAGTACACAAAGGACACTCGGGTCGTCCCGTTCCTCACCCGCTACTTCCGCTACCTGGCAGCGCAACCACCCCGCCGACCATTTGTGGCGCCTGCTGGACCAAACCTAGGGCGTGCCCTCGTCCGGCAGGCTCCTGCTCGCCGCCTCGGCGATCTTCAGGACGGTGACCGGTTGCCCGTCCGGCGACTTCACCGTGGGGTTGACCGAATAAGCCACCTTCCGTTTGAGGTCGGCGGTGGCGAAGACGCCGCTCGCGTAGCCGTACCGGCTGCCGGTCTTTCCCCAGACGACGATGCCGTTCAGTTCGAGCTTCATCAGGCCCTGGCTGTAGGCCGCCCGCCCGCCGCCGACCATCGGCACGTCCGGGACGGCGTACAGCCGGGGCATCATGGCGGGTTCGAGCAGGCGCCCACCGAGCAGGCCGGTGATGAACTTGTCCAGGTCCTCAGCGGTGGAGATGATCGCACCCGCGGCACCGGGGATCGACTGGTTCATCTCGGTCACGTCGACGAGCCCGCGATCCGTGGCGAGGTAACCGCGTGCGGCCGGGTTCGGCAGGCGCGGGTCGTCCTCCGGGTAGTAGGTGCGCCAGAGGCCGAGCGGCGCGGTGACGCGGTCGCGCAGGTTGCGGGCGTAGGACCGGCCGGTCACCTTCTCGACGATCATCCCGGCGGTGACGTAGGCGGTGTTCGTGTACTTCTGCGCCGTACCCGGCTGGAAGTCGATCGGATGACGCAGCGCGGTGTCCACGACCTGACGTGGGCTCCAGTGCTCGTAACGATGCGCGAGAATCCACCCCGGCTCGTAGAGCCCGGGGATGTCCACCGACGGCAGTCCGGACGTGTGGTCGAGCAGGGTGCGCACCGGCACCGGCGGATAACTCGCCGGGAGGACACCGGGCAGATACCGCTGGACCGGCTGGTCGAGGTCGATCCGGTGTTCCTGGGCCAGTTGCAGCACCATCACCGCGGTGTAGACCTTGGTGGTGCTGCCGATCCGGAAGAACCCGTCCGGCCGGACCGGGGTCTTCGTGGTGACATCGGCGTAACCGGAGGTGCCGGACCACGACCCGGCGTCACCGGTGACGCGGACCAGTGCCCCCGTCGTGTCTTCGGGTAAATCCGCGATCGCCGCCGCCAGCGCGACGGGGTCCGGCTTTCCGACGCCGGACTCCGCCGCCGCGGCGGGCACCGACGTGAGGGCCGCCGCGACGGCGATAACTGCTGTGACAGCTGCTATTCTCATGTCACAAATGATGTCCACCGGCGACGGTAGGGACATCAGGGAAGTCCCCGGTCTCCGAAGATCAGGGTCACTCCACGGTGACGGACTTCGCGAGGTTCCGCGGCTTGTCGATGTCGTGGCCGAGGATCAGCGCGGCGTGGTAAGCCAGCAGTTGCAGTGGGATCGTGAGCAGGATCGGGTCGAGTTCCGGCTCCGAACGCGGGACGACGAACCGCGGCACGTCGAGATCCCCGAAGTCCACGTCGTCGTGCGTGATCGCCAGAACCGGGCCCTTGCGTGCCTTGATCTGCCGCACCGCGGCGAGGTTGCGGTCGGCGAGGTCGTCGGACGGCACGATCGCGACCGTCGGCAGCGACTCGTCGATCAACGCGAGCGGGCCGTGTTTGAGTTCGGACGTCTGATAGGCCTCGGCGTGCCGGTACGAGATCTCCTTGAACTTCTGCGCACCCTCCCGCGCCACCGGGAAACCCCGGACACGGCCGATGAAGAACAGGCTGCGGGCGTCCGCACAGGTCTTGGCGTGCTCGGCGATCCGGGACTCGGCCTCCACAATGGACGCGATCTGCGCGGGCAATGCCCGGATGGCCGCGACGATCCGCTGTCCGTCCGCATTGGACAGATCGCGGACCCGGCCGAGCGCCAGCGCGATCATCGCGAACCCGACGGCCATATTGGTGAGCGCCTTCGTCGACGCGACGGCGATTTCCGGACCGGCGTGCAGGTACAGCCCGCCCTCGCAGGCGCGCGCGATCGTCGAACCGACGACGTTGACGAGGCCGACCACCCGGCCGCCCTTGCGCTTGACCTCTTCGACGGCAAACGCGGTGTCCGCGGTCTCGCCGGACTGGCTGACCGCGATGTAGAGGGTGTCCGCTTCGATGATCGGGTTGCGGTACCGGAATTCGGACGCGGCCTCCGCGTCGGCCGGGACCCGCGCCAGTTCCTCGATCATGGTCGCGCCGATCTGACCCGCGTAGTACGCCGAGCCACAGCCGAGGATCTTCACCCTGGCGAAGCCACGCAGGTCACGAGGCGTCAGGTTCAGACCGTCCAACCGGGACACTCCGAACCGGTCGTCCAGCCGCCCCCGGATCATGCGCTCCAGGCATTCCGGCTGCTCCTGGATCTCCTTGTACATGTAATGCTTGTGGCCGCCGAGGTCGAGGTCGTCGGCCTGGATGTCGATCGCGGTCGCGGCCTTGCCGGTATCGCTCTCGTCGACGGTGAAGGTGCGGTAGCCGGTGGCCGAGACGCTGGCGAACTCGCCGTCGTCCAGGTGCACCACCTGCGAGGTGTGCCGGACCAGCGCGGACAGGTCACTGGCGACGAACATCTCGCGGTCACCCACCCCGATGATCAGCGGCGAACCGTTACGCGCGACCACGACACGGTCGGGATGCTCGGAGTCGGTCACCGCGATCGCGTACGTACCCGTAACGCGGGAGACGGCTTCGACGACGGCGTCTTCGAGCGTCTTCGCGCCCGAACGTGCGATGAGGTGGGCGAGGACCTCGGTGTCGGTCTCCGAGGTCAGGGTCACCCCGGCCTGGGTGAGCTGTTCGCGCAGAGCGTCGGCGTTGTCGATGATCCCGTTGTGCACCACGGAGATCCGGCCGTCTTCGGAGACGTGCGGATGGGCGTTCGCCTCGGTCGCCGGCCCGTGTGTCGCCCACCTCGTATGCCCGATCCCGACCTTGCCCGCGAGCCGCTTCGGCAGGGCAGCCGTCAGATTCCGCACCCGCCCGACGATCCGGTGCACCTGGGCACCCTTGGTCCCCAGCACGGAGATCCCGGCCGAGTCGTAACCGCGGTACTCGAGCCGCGTCAGCCCCTCGATCAGGATCGGGGCCGCGTTCTGCCCACCGATGTATCCGACGATTCCGCACATGAAAAGTCAACCTCACCAAGAAAAGAGACGGGCGTGATCCGTCAGCCGTAGACGATGCGGCGCAGCTGCCGCTCGGACAGATCGGGAGGGGCGACGAGCCGTCGTCCCAGTTCTTCGGCGATACGAGGGAAGATCTCGGGATTCTTCCCGCCCTCGGCCTGCAACCGGGCATGCCGCGTCCGGACGTACTCCTCGACAGGCTGCCGGTAGAACGCCAGGACGTCTTCGACGACACGTGTGGCGATGGCCGTCGACAGACCCGTCGACAAGGCCACCTGCTCGACGATGTCCGCGTCCTCCACGCCCCTCATCATGCACATCGGCACCCCGGATGGCTAGTTCTTGCCCGAAATCGGGCAAGAACTAGCCTTTCACTTCTTCAAGGTGTGCTCTCTGTCGCAATTGAGGGGTAAGCCAATCGTGGCGTGGTGCTCGGGCTCACTGTGACCGACTTGTTCGCGGGGTCGGCGGCCAGAGCGAAGGCGTGACTCGCGTGCTCAAGCACGTAACTCGCGTGCTTAAAGACGGATTTCACGTGCTGGACGCCGAACTCGGTGTGCGGGGTCTGAGCACGCGAGTTCCCCCTTCAAGCACGCGAGTTCCGTCTTCAAGCACGCGAGTTCCGCCTTCAAGCACGCGAGTTCCGTCTTTGAGCACGCGAGTGCGGTGCCGCGTCACCCCAGGCGCCACCTTTGACCTACCCCTCAAATAGTCCTCTGGTTGCGCCCCGCGTCGGGATCGCGAAAGGAGCGGATCGCCGTCACCAGGCCGGTGACGAGGTTCGCCCGCTCGGCCATCGACTCGACCAGCAGATACTCGTGGTCCGCGTGGGCGCCGCCGCCGACGGCGCCGAGGCCGTCGAGGGTCGGGACGCCGATGGCGGCCGTGAAGTTGCCGTCGCTTCCACCCCCGACCGCCACCCCGGGGACGCCGGGCAGCAGTCGTTCCGCGACGGCGAAGAGGGTCGCGGAGGCGGATTCGGGCATGGGAGGACGCCGGACCTCGCCACGCACGGTGATCTCCGCGCCGTCGAGACGCGGTGCCAGCGCGGCGAATCCGGCTTCGACGCGTGCCTTCTCGGCGGCGGACTCGACCCGGACGTCCACGACGACGGTCGCGGCGGCGGGCACGACGTTGCTCGCCGTTCCCGCCGAGGCGACGGTCGGGGTGACGGTCGTCCCCGCCGCCGGGTCGCCGAGCGCGGCAATGGCCAGCACCTGATGCGCGGCTTCGATCAGCGCGTTCACCCCGGCCTCGGGTTCCAGACCGGCGTGCGACGCCCGGCCCTTGACGGAGACCTGGAACGAACCGCAGCCCTTGCGGCCGGTCTTCAGCCCCCCGCCGTCGGCCGCGCCCTCGAACACGAGGACCGCACCGCACGCGCGAGCGCGTTCCTCGATGAGGTCGCGTGATCCGTGCGAGCCGGTTTCCTCATCCGCCGTCACCAGGATCTCGACCCCGGACAGATCGTCGAGCGCCGCCAGGCCGTGGATCGCCTGCACCAGACCGCCAAGCATGTCGAATACGCCGGGTCCGGTCACCCGGCCGTCCACCACCGCGAACGGGCGCCGTTCCAGGGTGCCGATCGGGAACACGGTGTCGTGGTGCCCGAGGACCAGCACACGCGGATCGCCACCGCCGGACCACCGGACGTGTGTCCCCACCGCACTGTCCACCAAGGTCGCCTGGCCGCCGAGGCGACCCTCGATGAGCCCGGCGACCGCCTCCGCCGACGCCGTCAAAGCCTCGATGTCCCCCGACGGGGACTCGATTTCGACGAGTTTCCTGAGGTCTTCGATCATCGCTTCGGTTGTCACCCGAACCCCCTCGCGCATGGTCCTCCGTCTGGATCGTGGTGCCGTCCGGTGTTGTGTACCACGGGCTCGCGGCGCCGGTCTCGACCTCGCTCATCCTGGCGGGCTGAGCCTAGGATCGGGTGATGCTCGAGAACCTGCTGAACCCGGAAACCAGGGCCAACCCATACCCCTTCTACCGGCAGGTGGCCGACAGCGGCCCGGTGCTGAAGGTGAACGAAGGGTTCTTCGTGGTGACCGGGTTCGAGGAGGCGTCCGCCCTGCTGCGGAACTCCGCGTTCGGCCATCCGGAACCGGAGGTGCTGCCGAACCCAGACACGGAAGAGCCGGTGGACGAGCAGGGCCGGGTGATCCGCTCGTTCCTCGGGCTCAACCCGCCCGACCACACGCGCCTGCGGCGGCTGGTCTCCAAGGCGTTCACGCCGAGGATGATCGAACAACTCGCCCCGCGGCTGGAAGACCTGTCGAAGGAGCTCGTCGCGAAAGCCCTCGAACTGGGCGAATTCGACTTGATGACCGAGATCGCGAGGCCACTGCCGGTCGTCGTCGTCAGCGAATTGCTCGGGGTGCCCCTCGCCGACCGCGGCCGGTTCGAAGAGTGGTCGCACGCGATGGGCCGGGCGCTCGATCCGGCGTTCCTGATCGCGCCGGAGACGGTCACCGCGGCGGTCGCCGCCCGGCGCGAGTTCGTCGCGTATTTCCGGGAACTGGCCAAGGAACGGCGAAAGCGGCCGACCGGCGACCTGTTTTCCGACCTGGTTTCGGTGTCCGACGAGGGCGACCGGCTCAGCGAAGGCGAACTGGTGATCACCGCGATGCTCCTGCGGGTCGCCGGGCACGAGACGACGACCAACCTGATCGGCAACGGGATCCTCGCGCTGCTGAACCATCCGGACCAGTTACGGGCGCTGGCCGGGGACCGGTCGAAGATCCCGAACGCGGTCGAGGAAATGCTCCGGTTCGACTCCCCTGTCCAGCTCACGACGCGGACCGCGTTGCGCGACGCCACCATCGGCGACGAGCCCGTCACCGAAGGCGCGCAGACGGTCGTGCTGCTGGGCGCGGCCAACCGCGATCCCCGCACGCACGAGGCACCGGACAGCTTCGACGTCGGCCGTCCTTCGCCGAAGCATCTCGCGCTGGGACAAGGCATCCACTACTGCCTCGGCGCTCCGCTAGCACGGTTGGAAGGACGGGTGTTGTTCGAGACGCTGCTCGGCACCGGCCGCGCCTTCCACCGGACCTCGGAGCCGGTCTGGGTGAAGCAGGTGACGTTACGCGGGCTCGACGGCCTGCGTCTCGCATTCTCCTGACCAGGGCGCGGCCGGAAAGTCCGGTTTTCGACCTTAGACGGTTGTCTAGTGGTGCCGGACTGCGCATGCTGATCGCCAACCCGGCGGTCATCGAGGTGTCAAATGCACCAGCAACGCAAGGAGTCCGGCACGGCACCGGTCCCGAACGCGGTCAGGTCCGGACCTTTCCACCGGGCCCTCTCCGAAGCGGTGGAACAGCGCGGCCTTTCCCTCTCCCGCATCCGCGCGCATCTGGCGGCACGCGGCGTTTCCGCCGCCGAGTCGACGTTGAGCTACTGGCAGCGCGGGCTCCGGCATCCGTCGACGCCCAGATCACTCGACGTCGTCCGCGCCCTCGAAACGGTGCTGGGCCTCCCGTCCGACAGTCTGATCGTCCTGATCGGCCCGCATCGGCGGGAAGGCGACCGCAGGCCGTCGCTGCCGGAGCTGCGGCAGAGCTGGGCGGAGACCTGCGCACTGCTGGACGAGCTGAACGATTCGCCCGGCACGGTGGGGAACGCGAAACTCGACGTGGTGACCGTGGTCGATCTGCTGACCCTGACGGCGGAAGGCCGGACCGTGGAGATCACCTCGACGATGGTGGTGCGGGCACGGGAATCCGGCGCGGACGGCTTCGTGGTGACCCATCAGGATGAAGAGGGCACGGACATGGAGGCGACGTCCGTCATCGCCACCGACGGCTGCCGAAGAGGCAGAGTGCGAAGAAGCGCCTCGTCACCGGGAATGGTGTTCGAGCTCCTCTTCGATCGTGGTCTCACCGAAGGGGAAACGCATACTTTCGCCTTCACTTTGCGCCTGGCCGCGTCGGTCCGTTCGACCTGCTTTCACCGGACCGTGCGATCCCGGATGTCGGCGTACCTGCTCCGGCTGCGTTTCGACCCCGACGCGATCCCGGCCCGCTGCGTCAAAACCGTGCGGGAGCGCGAAGAACTCCCGCCAGTGGTCAACGAACCGTTGTTCTGCGGCCCGGGAGCCACGGTCAGTGCCTACTTCGAAGATCTCGACGTCGGGATCGCCGGAATCGACCTCATCTGGGAGTGAGGCGACGCTTCCGCCACACCACGAACACCGCGAGGGCGAGCACGGCCGCTCCCCCGGCGATCAAACCGGCCACGATCGCCACCGGCAGGCCGCTGTCGACGGGCTGACCGTCTGCCTGGGCGAAGCCGATTCCTTGATTGCGCTGATAATCCGAGCCCGGCATCTTGTCCGCGTACCGGCCGTGCACAGCCTTTTGATACTCGGAAAGCGGGGCGGACTTCCCCACCGGTGACTGGGGAAGACTCGCCTGCAGGAGCACCACGTCGTTGCGGCCGAGGTCGTACCAGCCGTTGATCTGGGGCTCGTTGAGCAGGACCGAACCCGGGCGAAGCCGTGCGCTCAAGGTCTCTTCGTCGTTGCCGGAGAAGGCACCCGCCGCGACCCACGTTCCCTGGCCTTCCGGCATCGCCTGCACCGTGGCCTTCTGGCCGGAATCGGCGGTGGCCGTCACGGCGACGGCTTTCAGGACACCCGCCGGTGCCCCGGCCGTGCCGCGGACGAAATCGGGATTGAGGGTGTAGACCGGCACACCCCGGTCGCTCACCGTGATCTGTCGTGGTTCGATGCGGTCGACCTGCCGGAAGTTCGATTTCGCGAGACCGATCGCACCCGGCTGACCGGCGACGCGCACGGCTGCGGCGAGGTCGCCGTCCGAGGGCGGGACGACTCCTTCGCTCGCCGTGGCGGGCAGCGCGGCAGGCACGAGCATCGCGACGGCGACCACGAGACAACTGGAGAACTTCCGGCAGATCCTGTTCATGACCGCTGATCAGCCCTTCCGGATGTTGACGATGGTGTCGTTCCAGCGGAACTGACCGTTGCTCCGGTACTGGTTGTAGTTCCAGGTCTGGTAGCGCTGGTAGCTCGGCCACGGGTCGCCGACCATGATCGACTGGTTTGCCGAGTCATAGCCGTAGATCACCTCGGCGTGACCACCGCCGGACGTCCAGTAGATCCCCGTCAGGTTCAGGATCCCGGCGTCGACCTGGCTGACGACCGAATTGAAGCCGATGGGACCACCCGCGTCCTGCGCGGAGAAACCGGTGCCCCGGAAACCGCGGACGATCTCGGAGATCTGGGCCGCCTGGTTGGGGCAGTACCCGCCCGACGAACCCTTGCCCGCGGCGCAGAACTGGGCCTGGGTGGCGGAACCGCCCTGCGACCGCTCGATGCTCGACCCGTCCGCCGCCCAGCACCACTGGTTGTTCTGCTGGACCTGCTGGGTGTAGTTCAGCTGCTTGGAGGCCGCGGTGGTGGCGAACGTCGTCGCGGTGCCCGCCGCCGGGGCGATCTCGCGCACCTGCGAGTGGGTCTGGGTCTGGATGAGGCCGCTGGGCCGGTCCCCGTCGCCACCGGGCTGGGCGAGCGCGGTGGCGGGCAGCATGCTCAACGCGAAGACGGCGGCGCCGGTCGCCAGCGCGGCCCGGGTCACCCGCCGGCTCGATAGGCTCTTCACAGATGTCTCCTTTGACATGGGGATGGGGAGAGGCACATCAAGGTGCCGTCGGCCGGCGAGGCACTCCGGCCGAGATCACGGTGCGCCGCCCCGCCCGCGGGGACAACGCCCTCGCGCGGTCGCGGGGAAAGGCTGTGATCGTTCACAGCACCCGGGTCACGCCGATGGCCAGGAAACCGCGGCCTCGTGGGGAAACAAGCGCGGTGGTCGCGCAAGATTCACAGGGCGTTCACGCGGACTGTGAATCAGGGACAGGCGTGGGACGAAGGCGACTTTTCGTCGTGAGTGTTTTTGGGTCGTTAGAACGACCCGGATCACTCACGAGAACCCGGCCGAGGCGGCAGGTGGCCGAGCACGGTCGTCGCGAGTGGCACTCACGACTGGCCCGGCCCCACTCACGACCACCGCGCCCTGAAGTACACGAAGGCCCCCTTCCTTGCGCCAGGCGCAGGGAAGGGGGCCTTCCTGTACTTCAAGCCTCAGGACCGCGAGCGGGTCGAAGCGCGAACGGGGTCAGCGGTTGAGCCGGTCCCAGGGACGTTCCTTCGCCCACTTGTCCCAAGGGCGTTCCTTGTCCTTGGCGAAGGGCGCGTCCATGGCCAGGCCGCGCGGGAAGAGCACGGCGGCCTCACCGGCGAAGCTGATCCCGATCGCGAGCTGGTAGGGCCGGGCTTCGGGGTGCATGCCGAACTTGACGGCGACCAGCCCGAAACCGAAGGTGGTCGCCACACCCACCACGAACAGCACGAGGCTCCAGACGGTGTACTTCTGCCAGAGCTCGCCCTTCTTCTCGTAGAGCTTGACTGTGGCGCCACGCGCCGCGCCGAACGCGAAACCGATCACGGAACCGCCGACCACCCAGGCGACGTCGCCGCCGTTGAGTTCCTCGAAGTTCGCCATGCCCACCACGCCGATGATGATCAGCACGATGGGTGGCGCCAGCAGGTCACGCCAGTTGAGCGGTTCGCCGATGACCCGCATGGTCAGTACGACGACCACACCGATGATGAGGCCTGCCAAGAGCCAGCCGTTCACCTCGGATCCCCTTCCCCCAGAAGTGCTTTGGGCACGAACCTAAATTAGCACCACCATGCCATAAAAGCAAATGAGGGTGGCGCTACACCGCGATCGGGATCATTGCCGGGCCACGCAGGTTGATCCGGCCGTTCCACTTGACCTCGCCGTCGAATTCGAGCTTCGGGAAGCGGCTCACCAGGCGCTGGATCACGACGCGGCCTTCGAGCCTGGCCAGCGACGAGCCAAGGCAGTGATGCGGGCCCGCGCCGAAGGACACGTGACGCCGGGCGTTCGCGCGGTCGAGCCGGAGTTCGTCGGCGTCCGGGCCCCAGAAGCGGCGGTCCCGGTTGGCCGAGGCGAGACAGGCGAGCACGAAAGTGCCGGCCGGGATTTCCTTGCCCCGCACCGAGTACGGCTTCGTGGTGACCCGGCGAGCCTGCTGCACGGGGCTGTCGTAACGGAGGAGTTCCTCGATGGCGTTACCCGCGATCTCCGGGCGTTCCCGCAGCAGGGCGAGCTGATCCGGATTGCGCAGCAACGCCACCGCGCTGTTGGAGATCAGGTTGGCCGTCGTTTCGTGGCCCGCCATGTAGAGCAACGCGACCTGCGCGACGATCTCGTCGTCGCTGAGCTTGTCGCCGTCGTTCTCCGCGGCGATGAGCGCGGTCAGCAAGTCCTCCCCCGGATTCGCGCGTTTCCAGGCGACGAGCTGCCGGATGAGCGACGTGATCTCGACGCCGGCGTCGTTGATCGCCCGCAGCACTTCCTGATCGGAGACGGCTTCGAGCGAACGGACGATCGTCGCGCTCAGCTCGCGGATGCGGACGTGGTCGTGCGGCGGCATGCCGAGCATCCGGGAGATCATCGTGAACGGCAGCTGGAACGCCAGTTCCTCGACGAGGTCCGCGCGCCCCGCGTCCTCGATCCGGTCCAGTGAGACGTCGACGAGCCGGGTGACCTCCGGTTCCAGCGCGGCGACCGAACGCGGCGTGAAGACCTTGGTCACCAGTGTGCGCAGCCGCGTGTGGTCCGGCGGGTCCACGTCCAGCATGCACAGGTTGAGCACGTTCATGTCGTCGGTGTCCAGCTGGTCGTACTGCGCACGCACCTGGCCGCCCGAAACCAGCCTGTCGTCCACCGAAAGCCCGGCACGCAGAAGCGCCGCGACGTCCTGGTACTCGGTCAGGATCCAGAATCCGAACGGGTGCTGGTGCACCGGATCGATCTCGCGCATCCGGCGGTAGGCCGGGTATGGGTCGTCCGCGAAACCGGGCTCCAGCGGATTGAACAGCACTTTCGTCTCGGACATGGAGGCCCCCACCTACTCAGTGTCGGTAACATACACTGCGCATGTTGTATTCTCCGCGCATGTCTTCTGTCAAGAGCCGGCGCACGCGGTATTCGGAGGCCACCAAGGCCGCACTGCTGGAAGCGGCCACCCGCCGGTTCGCCGAGCACGGCTTCGCCGGGACGTCGCTGGAGGACATCGCCGCGGACATCCAGGCCACCCGGGGCGCGGTTTACCACCACTTCGCGAACAAGACCGCACTCTTCCAGGCGGTGTTCGACCAGCTGGAAACCGGGATGACCGGCAACGTGGCCGAATCGCACGCGAACGCGGCCGATCCATGGCAGGCCACGATGTCCGGCCTGGAAAGGTTTCTCGACCGTTGTTGCGACCCGGTCTACGGACGGCTGGTGTGGCAGGAGGCCCCGATCGCACTGGGCTGGCGGCAGTGGACCGAACGCGAAGAGGAATACGGCTACGGGCTGATCGAACAGATCGTCCGGCCGCTGGTGGAAAACGGCGACTTCGCGCCCTTGCCCGTGGCGCCGACCGCGCGCGTCATCTTCCACATCCTCGGCGCGGCGGGCCTGGCGCTCGCCGAAGCACCGGACGAGGACAAGGCCCGGGTCAAGGACGAATACTCCCAGGTGATCCGGCGCCTCATCGGTTCCCTGCGCGGATAAAAAAGGCGAACACAATTCCTGAATAACGTGCAATGACATCGGTCATCAGGCAAATAGTGACAGATGTCAGTATCAGTGAAACCGGCACGACTGCTACTTTTCGTTCAGCGCGAAAAGCAGCAGGCCGAAAAAGCCGGACTCGCGCGAATCGCCGATCACATCCGTTTTCTCGAAACCAGAGTGAGGTATTTCGCCATGGCTTCCGCAACCAAGTCGCGTTTCCTTTCCCGTGCCGTTCCGGTGGCCGCCCTGTCGCTGGCTCTGCTCGGCGGGCTGTCCTCGACGGCGTTCGCCGCGGCCGACCCGTCGGTGAGCGCGGACCCGTCGACGGGCCTGTCCGACGGCGCGACCATCAACGTGACCGTCAGCGACTACGCCGCCGAAGAGCAGGTCGCCGTCACCGAGTGTGCGAGCCTGCCCGACGGTCTCGTCGTCTGCGACGGCAAGAACATCGTCGGCCTGATCACCGACACCGCCGGCACCGGCGTCACGCCCTACACCGTGCACAAGGCCTTCCAGGGCTACACCCGCGACGGCCAGCCGTGGGGTCCGGTCGACTGCGCGACGGTCCAGTGCGGCATCGGCGCGTCGAACACCGGCGCCGTGCTTTCCGCCACGAAGATCTACTTCCAGTAACCACAGTGCCAAGTGACGGCCGCCCGGCGCCGGGCGGCCGTCACGGCGGTCCGCCGAAAGGTGGACTGTCAAGTGGACCAACGAAAACAATCCACCCCCGCGTCACGTCAACTTGCGGTCGCACCCTCGCCTCGGCCTCCCACAGCCGGTGATTTCGCTGTTACGTTGCGAACACGGCACTGTTTCCGGGGGATGGGGGGTCGATGATCCGTGTGCTGATCGCCGAAGATCAAGTACTCGTCCGAGGCGCGCTGGCGCTGTTGCTCGAACTGGAGCCGGACATCCAGGTGGTAGCGGTCGTCGGTGACGGTGACGAAGTGGCCGACGCGGCCGCGCGCACCGGACCCGACGTCGCCTTGCTCGACGTCCGGATGCCGAGGGTGGACGGCCTCACCGCGGCGGCGGAACTCCGCGTCCGGTCGCCGGGCTGCCGCGTGGTCATGTGCACCGGTTTCGACCGGCCCGGCTATCTCACCAGGGCCATCGAGGCGGGCGCGGTCGGGTTCGTGCTCAAGGACATCCCGCCGGAGGACCTGCTCGACACGGTCCGCCGGGTGCATGACGGCGAGCGGGTCATCGACCCGGCGCTGGCCATGCGGTCCGTGGTGACCGGGCCGAATCCGTTGACCAACAGGGAAAGCCAGGTCGTCCGGATCGCCGCGGACGGCGGCACGATCGCCGAAGTGGCCGAGAAACTGCATCTGTCCCGCGGGACGGTGCGCAACTACCTGTCCTCGGCCATCGCCAAGACCGGCGCGGGCACCAGGGCCGAGGCGGCGCGGATCGCCGACCGCTTCGGCTGGCTCTGAGCCGCGGTCATCCCTTCGGCGGTACGCCGCGGTGATTCCGTACCTCCTAAAGGAAGTGCGTACTTCGATCGTCGCGTGGATGTGGCCGGACCATCCGGGGTCCTAGCGTTGGCACATCGGAAAAGACCTTGTGTTGCCGGATGGAATAGGGAGTGCTCCATGAGCGACGGAATGCGCGACGCGCTGATACTCAGCGGCATCCTCATCGTGATCGTCCTCGCGACGCAGGCCGGGCGGCACCGGCTCGGGGTGATCAAGCTGCTGGCCCCGCTCGGGATGGTCGGCTATGTGGCCTACCTGGTGATCGGTGACCTCACGTTCACCACGCCGAACCTGGTCACCGCCGCTATCGGCACGACCATCGGGCTCGCCATCGGCGTCGGCCTGATGCTGACCATGTCGGTGGAACGCGACCCGGCCAACAAGAAGCTCTACACCAGGGCGGGACTGCCCTACGTGGCCATCTGGCTGATCGTCTTGGTGCTGCGCCTGACCTTCATCTGGGCGGTGGAGAACGTCACCTCGTTCGCCAAGGAGGTCGGCGAGTTCCTGCAGGACAACTCGATCGACGTCGAGGCGGTCACCGCGTTCTTCGTCCTGATGGCCATGACGATGGTGCTGGTCCGCACCCTCGCCGTCGCGATCAGGGGCGCCCGGCTGCGCGGCACCGGGGCCGAGGTCTCGAAGGACCGCGGCGACCTGGTGGAGAACACCTCCGGCCGAGCGGGCTGACGACGGTGCGCGGCACTCGTCGAGCACTGTCCTGCCTGACGGCCCTCGCGATCTCGGTGACCATGCTGGCGGGCTGCCGGGAGCCGGGGACGGCCGCCGATACCGGCACCGGTGGCCCGTCCGCGGCGGTGAGCGGCTCGATGACCAGGGACGAAGCCTGCGCCAAGGCGATCGCCGAGGCGGTCTGGGTGCCGGACAGCCTGTCGAAGGACAAGATCGCCGAAGTGATCCACCGCAAGATCACTCTCTTCCAGCAACTCTCCGACGGTACGAAGGACAAGGAACTGGTTCCGGTGCTCACCACGATCGCCGAGAGCTATCTCCAGCTCCAGCGGGACCGGCTGCACGAAGCCCTGATGGTGGTCGACCTTGTCAAGGCGATCGCGGGCCATGTGGAGGCGTTGAACGCCGTCTGCTGACCCCACCGGTCTGAGGGCGTACCGGAAATCCCCAACCTGTCCACCCCCACAGGTCCGGTACGCCCTCTCCGTCATGCGCGCGAAAGCTTCGAACCGTACTCCCGATACCACCCCTGGTGCGACCCACTAAGGGGGAGATAGGGGGTTGAGTGGAATGCCGGTCCGGACCACGATTCCGTTATCAGCCGAAACCCGGCGACGGGCGGCACGCGAATTCGTTTCGCCGTTCGCACAGTGCCGAATTCACTGTGCCGGAAATTGACAGTGCCGAATTCACTGTGCCGGACATTCCGGGAATTGTGGTAATAGACAGCGGAAGGCGCCGGATGACCTCTCTAGCCACTCCCGAAACGAGCACCGTCCGTACTTCGGGCACGGTGATCGACCTGCTGTCCGCCGCCGCCCGACGGCATCCGGACCAGACTGCGGTGATCCACGTCGAGGATCCTGCCGCTGCCGAACCGGCGGGTTCGCTGACCTACGGGGAACTCCACCACGCGGCACGCCGGGTCGCGGCGCTGCTGGCGAGCGGAACCCGGCCGGGTGACCGGGTTCTGGTGCTGTGCCAGGACGGCCCGAACTTCCTCACCGCCTACCTGGGGTGTCTCTACGCGGGTGTCATCGCGGTCCCCGCTCCCGCACCCGGCGGATACCGCCAGCACAGCGAGCGGCTGGCCCATATCGCCACCGACGCGGGTGCGGTGGCGGCGATCACCACCATCGAGAAACTGTCCACTGTGGCCGGTTGGGCGGCCGAGGCCCTGCCAGGCCCGCTCTGGTGCCTCGCCGCGGACGCCGTCGATCTGCCGCCCGCCACCGCCTGGTCACGTCCCGGCGTGGACACCGAGACGATCGCGATGCTCCAGTACACGTCGGGTTCCACGACGGATCCGAAGGGCATCCTGATCACCCATGGCAACCTGATCGCCAACGCCGCCGCGCAGCACCGGGCGCTCGGCGGCAGGCAGAACGTCAGATTCGGCGGATGGACCCCGCTGTATCACGACATGGGTTTCAGCATCGTGATGCTGCCGCTGCTGATGGGCGGCTCCTCGGTGGTGATGGCCCCGACGACCTTTCTCAAACGGCCCTTGGCCTGGCTGCAGATGATCGACCGCTACCGCGTACGGCTTTCGGCCGGTCCGGACTTCGCGTACCGGCTGTGCCTGCGCAAGGTGACCGACGAACAACTGTCCACATTGGATCTTTCCGGCTGGCGGAGCGCGCTCAACGGCGCCGAGCCGATCAATCCCGCCACGCTCAGGGATTTCCAGCGTCGCTTCGCGGTCACCGGCTTCGGGGAAAGCGCGCCGTGCCCGGTGTACGGGCTGGCCGAGGCCACCGTTTACGTCACCGGGATCAGCGATCGGGCACCCGACGTCCGGCTGGTCGACGCGGCGATGCTGGAGCGCGGCCGGTTCGTCCCCACCGATGACCGTGGGAAGGGCCGCGAGATCGTCAGCTGTGGCACGGTGACCGACTTCGAGCTCCGGATCACCGATCCGGTCACCGGCGCGGTGCTCCCGCCGGGGCACGCCGGCGAGATCCGGCTGCGTGGCGCGAGTATCGGCAAGGGCTACTGGGCGCACCGCGGTGAGCGCGGTTTCGCCGACGAGGGTTTCCTGCACACCGGCGATCTCGGGGTGTCCTACGACGACCAGCTGTTCGTGCTCGGCAGGCTCGACGAGGTAATCCGGCTCGGCGACCGGATCCTGCTGCCGCAGCAAATCGAACAGGAGATCCGGATCGAACTCGGCGACGCTGTCGAACTGGGCGCGGCGGTCAGCACCGGCCGCGACGATCTCGTCCTGCTGCAAGAGGTTCGCGGCAGGCCGGACGAGCACGACCTGGCAAAGATCGCCGACCGGATCCGGCAGCGTCTGCGGATGGCCCTCGACGTCACGGCCGACCGGGTGGTGCTGCTGCGACGGGGATCCGTGCTGCGCACCACCAGCGGGAAGACCCGCCGGGTGGCCATGCGCGAGCAGTTCCTCGACGGAGGGTTGCGAGTGATGCACGACGACCCGACGCCGGACTCCTTCCGATGACGGGACAGCCGGGAGCCCGTCACGACCGGCTCCCGGTTGCCCCGCCCTCGGAGAGCGGACGTTCAGCCACCACGCGCCACGGCACCGCCGAGGCGCGCCGGCAGGTCATGCCTGCCCGCGACCTTGAGCTTCCGGTAGATCCGGGTCAGATGCTGTTCCACCGTGCTCATGGTGACGAACAGCTTCTCCGAAATCTCCCGGTTGGTGTAGCCGTGGCTGGCCAGGAACGCCACCTTGCGCTCCGACTCGCTCAGCACCTTCGGCATCACCGCGCCGAGTTTGGCCTCGGCCTCCCCGCGGGCACCGTTGGGGAACTCCTTGGCCAGCCGTTCCTTGAGGGGCGCGAAACCGCGGGCGTCGGCCAGCTGCACCGACTGCCGGAACATCATCCGGGATCGCTGATGGTCGCCAAGAACCTGGTAAGCACGGCCCAGATCGGCGTACGCGTGCGCGAGCTCGTGCTGATCCTGGCCGTTCTGCAGGCATTCGACCGCCTGGCGCAGCAGCCGCGGCCGGTTCTTGGGCTCGCTCACCGCGGCCCGGTACCGCAGGGTGATGCCGCGGCCCCGCGACTGCCCCGGTCTCAGTCTCTCGGCCTGCGCGTCGACCATCTGCACGGCGCGGTCGTGCTCGCCGATGGCCGCGTAGACCCTGGTGACCCCGGTTCGCCACGGGAGGAGGCCGGGCGAGTCGATCGCCCACTCCCGCATCAAATCGCCGCAGGCCATGAAATCCTCGAGTGCGGCGTGCAGCTGACTGGTCGCGAGGTGGTACTCGCCCCTGGCGTAGAGGTAGTGCAGCCCGAACCTCGTTTTCAGCAGGTCGTCGGGGACCAGCTGGTGCACGTGATCGGCCGCGGCCTGGTACCGCCCCAGCCGGGTCGACGCGAGGATCAGGCAGGACAGCGAAAGGCCGATGGCCACACCCCACGCCTGCCGCGGCAACAGCCTCAGCGACAGCTCCGCGTGCTCCAGGCTCCGCTTCGGGTCGCCCTGGCGCAGCGCGATCTCGGCGAACAGGCTGTGCAGCCTGGCCTGCCAGGCGGCGCTGCCGACATGCCTTGCCCTGACCAGCATGTGCTCACAGGCCGACGCGGCCGTCGCGAGCTCGTCGGCGTAGACGAGCGCCAGCAGGATGCTCTCCACCTGCTCGAACGACGACGAATCCAGCCGTACCGTGCGGAGCAGCTGCCCGGCACCGACCAGGGGATTCCCGTCGATCCGCTGGGTGAGTACGTCGTAGAGCATCGTGGCACTGCGCCCGGTCGCCCCGGCGTGCAGTGCGAGCCACGCGTCGCCGCTCTCCTCGTCGGCGGCCGAGGGCCGCAGCGCCTTCGCCAGCGGCGGGTAGGTCGCGGCGAGCATCAGCCGCAGTGCCGCGAGTTCGGCCGCGTCCGGGGTCTGGCCCGCCGAAGCGAGCGCCGACACGGCCCGTGCCGCCTCGCCGAACTGCCCGTATCTGAGCAGGTAGTGGATCAACGTCACGGAACGGTGCGCACCCGCGCGGAGATCGTCGACCATGTCGCCGATCTGCCGGGTGTGCCGGGTGATCTTGAAGGTGGGCTGCTGCCATTCGATCGCGGCACGCCGGACGGCGATGTCGGCACGCTGCCGGTCGTCGACACAGATCCGCCTTGCCATGTCCAGGCAGCGCCGCGCGAAGTCCGCCGCTTCCGGCGTGGAGATCTCGGCGGCCGCCTCGGTCAGGATGCCGACGATCCAGGGCTCCTCCGCGTCCTGCGCGTCCAGCAGCAGCTTCGCGATCCGGTCAGGCCTCGCCGCGTCGTGGTACAGCAGCTCCGCCGCCTGGAGGTTCATCCGGCCCAGCTCGTCGACGGGCATCTCGTCCAGGACGGCGGCGCAGATCGCCTCGTCCCGCAGCCGGTCACCCGCCGCGAGCCCGACCTGTTCCAGCTCCTGGACGCGCGCCTTCACGATCTTCTCGTCCAGGCCGAGCAGGTCCGCGACGAGCGCGGGTGCGGCGGACTCGGTGAGCACCGCCATCGCCCTGGCGACGGCCACCGTCACGGCGCCGTACCGGCCCAGTACCGCGGTCACCGCCTGCCGGTAACCGGGACTGCGCCCGATCGGCTCGGTACCGGGCTGCTCCTCGCCGAGCAGGACGTTCAGCAGCAGCGGATTGCCGCCGGTGACCCGCAGGCAGGCCGCCGCGAACTCCGGATCCGGATACCTGGCGGTGACCAGCTGCTCGACGGCCGACGGCGACAGGAGTGGCACCTTCAGCCGCAGGGACCGGGGCTGACGCAGCCAGTCGGTCTTCCGGCCCCGCTCATGCGGCGATTCGGCGACCACCAGCATGATCTGCGCGGTGTGCAGCCTGCCGTCGAGCAGCTGCAGGCACAGCGTGGACGCCTCGTCGGCGAACTGCACGTCGTCGATGCTGATGAGCAACGGGGTGCACGCGGAAACTTGCAGCAGTCGCGCGCAGATATCGTACGCGACGTTTGCCGTCGCCCCTTCCGAATCGATTTCACCCGAATGGCCGGTCAGCCGGGTTACTTCTTCGAGCTCGGGCATCGCCATGCCGTCACAGAGCTGCCGGATCATTCCGAAGGGGACGTCCTGCACGAGCTTCGCCCCCACCGCGCTCAGCACGACGGCGCCGGAGACGGCGGCTTGATAGGCGAAGTCCTGAAGCAATGTCGTCTTGCCGCTCCCTGGTGGGCCGGTGAGCACGACGGTGCTTCCCCGAATCTTCTTCGTGTTCTCGTCCAGTTTGCTTCTCAGCGCCGCCATGGGCTGCGCTCTCTCCAACAAGGCATTGACAAAACTCATGAATCCCCCAAGACCCAGCTAAACCGTTGACGAACATTTCACGCTGTTCACGGTGCGCGGAGCAGGGCGGAACCCCACCGGTTTCCGGCGGCTTTGCCGAACATCCCCAGGCGAGACCCGTCCTCTCGGCTTCACACCCATGCGGTGCGACAGCGCACCGAACCTGGAGGGCCTCTTTCGTTCGCACGACAGGAAAGCGAACGGCCGGTGCAGATCCGATCGGACGACACGACGCCGCCCAGTGCGGGCACGACGGCGCAGTCCAGGCCCGTCCCGGCGGAAGCCCCGTCGGAGGCATCCGGATGGACGGACAATCGATTTACCGAATGGCAACATTCCGGTAAGGACGACGGTGCGCCGGCAACCGGCGTCCCGTGGTCCGTCACCATTGTCGGCCGGATCATGCCGGCCGTCGTCAGCCCGGCGACGAGCAGGGCCAACAATAATACGACAGCACGCATTGTCACCCCCATTGTGCCGACCATTGCCGCAGCCGCCGCCGAGATCGCCATCGATCCCGGCCGCCGCCGCCATCACCCCAAATGATTATCGCGGTCGATCCAATTCGGGTTTCACCGATACGCGCGGTCTTTACACAAATTCCACACTTGACGAAAGCCGGTCATTTCATCCCCAGTACCACCGATTACGTAGGCCAGCATCCCGGCCTATCCCCCGGAGGCGACACTACACCAACGTCCACGTCATTGGCATCAACGTGCCAAATCCCGGAAAGGAAGTACGCCCGGGCTCACGTAAGCGGTCGGCACGGATTCACAGCGTTACCGATTACCTGTTACGCCCCCGTATATCGGACGATTTCACTCCGGTTATCGGGTCTGCGGGGGAGGGTGGCGGCCACCCGGGCGGGTTACCCCCGCTGATCTTCGGTGCCTTCCGGGCGCGGTTCGGGCGCCTTCCGGGCGCCGTCTTGCCTACCCTGAAGGTAGTAAGGGGGCCTTTCAGGTCGCCGCTGTGGTCCCTGGCGCACCAGCAGGCACAGTGGTCGCGCGTGAAGGACTCCTTCCCTCGGCTGAGCCGAGGAAACTCGACCTTCACACCTTCCCAAGTACAGGAAGGCCCCCTTCCTGTACCTAGGCGCAAGGAAGGGGACCTTCCTGTACTTGGGGCGACCAACGGGCGCCAGTACCCGAGCCACCGAACGCCTCGTGAGTCGTAAGTCGCGTTCAAACACGACTTACCGCTCACGATCACCCCGACCACGCCTCACCTGCGCCACCAGACCCACCGGTCACACCAACGCGAGGTGCCTCACGAACGCGGGACGGCTCACGAAAGTGAGGCGGCTTCCCGTGAGCGACGTACGGCACCAGAACCGGCGAGGCGATCAACGGGCGCCGGTACCGAGGGGGTCGGGTCTCGTGAGTGATTTGGGTCGCTAGAACGACCCAAAACACTCACGAGGACTTGAGCGACGTGCCAAGCGCGAGGTCCTGCAGCTGGCCTCGGTCGGGTTTGCCGTTCCGGTTGAGCGGGAAGCGGTCGAGCACCTCGACCCGGTTCGGCAGTTCCCACTGTTCCAGCGCACCGGCCATTCGCTCGCGCCAGAAGCCCGGTTCCCGGCCGAGTTCGTCCTCGACGAAGAACACCAGCTGGTTGCCGCGGCGTTCGTCGGGGACGGCGATGACCTTGGCCGACGCGCCCACCCCGGAGACCTTCCGCTCCAGGATCTCCGGATAGATGGTGTACCCCATCCGGTCGACGGCGAGTTTGCGGCCGAGGACGAAGAGGTTGTCCTGTTCGTCGAGGTAGCCGAGGTCGCCGCTGGCGTACCAGTCGTCGGCGATCGGCTCGACGTCGCCTTCCTGGCCGAGGTATCCGGTCATCAGGTCCGGCGTACGGACCTGGATCTCCCCCACCTCACCAGCCTTCACCCGCTCGCCCGCGTCGTCGGTGACGGCGAGCTCCAGCCCGCGCATCGCCACCCCGGTGGCGACAGGGTTGTCCAGGGTGGCGAAGGAGACGTTGCCCATCTCCGTGCTGCCGTAGCTGTCGAGCAGGGGCAGGCCGAATTCCTCGAGGTACCGGACGGACAGGTTGTCGTCCAGCGAGGCGGCTCCCGAGCAGAACATCCGCACGGTGTCGAGCCCGGCCCGCAGCTCGGGCCGGGAGGCGGTGATGCTGAGCAGGCTCCGGTAGGTCGCCGGGGTGGCGTCGTAAACGGTGCCGCCGCAGCGCGTCGCCATCAGGAGTGCGCGGTCCAGCCGCCGGTACGGCGCGATGACCAGCGAGCATCGCGCGAGCCACGCGATCATCACCATCGACAATCCGTACTGGTGGTTGAACGGCAGCAGCGGGACGAGCACGTCACCGGCCAGGTGCCCGACCTGTTCCCGGTTGCGCTCCAGGTTGCGCAGGAACCGGCCGCCGGATTTGACCACACCCTTGGGGCTGCCCAGCGAGCCGGACGACCACATGATCAGCCCGTCCGGGCGTTCGCACCAGTCGCCGATGGACAGCTTCGGTTCCAGTGGCACCCGGCCGGTCGCCGCGACCTGCAGCTGGTAGACGCTCACCACCGGACCGGGCTCGGCGGGCATGGGCGCGTCGTCGTCCACGATGCAGGTCTTGACCTGTGCCTGGACAATGATTCGTTCGGTCGAGTCGGGCCGTTCCTTGTGGTCCACGAGCACGATCGACGCGCCGACGTGCATGAGCGCGAGCAGCGTGCACACGTAGCCCGCCGAGTTACCCGCCTTGAGCAGCACCCGGTCGCCGGGGTTGATCCCGTTGAGCCGTAGCTCGTAGGCGACGTTGAGTGCGGCCTGTTCGAACTCCGGCAGCGTCCACACCGCGTCCGGACTGAAGATTTTCGCCATGGCCTTACCCCCAAGGTGATCGTCTGGTGAACTGGTTCAGCTGCCGTGTTCGGTGAGCCATGTCCCGACGGCTTCGGCGGTCCGGCGCGCCTGGTCTTCCATCATCGAGAAATGGTCGCCGGGAGTGTCCACGACGTCGTGGGGCAACTCCCAGCCCGCGCGCCACTCACCGGAGGTGTCGAGCCCCGGCAACGGCTCGGTGGCGCGGACGAGCAGGGTCGGCGTGGCGATCGGCGACGGCCGCCACGGCCGGAAGAGCCGGAAGTACCCACCCATGGCGGTCAGCCGCGTGTCGCCGAGGACGTCGTCCGGTCGCCCCTGAGCGGTCTCGCCGCTCAGCCGTCCTTCCACGCCGCTGAACACCGAACCGGTCAGCGGATAGGGATCGAGCAGGACCAGCGCCGACGGCGGCCGCCCGAGTGCTTCCAGCCGGGACGTCAGCGCGTGCGCCGGCATCCCGCCCGACGAATGCGCCGCGAGGACGAACGGCTCGTCGCCGAGTTCGCGCCGCAGCGTGTCCGCGAACGCCGCGGTGAGCACGTCCACGCTCGCCGGAAGCCGTTCTCCGGCAAGGTATCCGGGCGTGGGCAGCACGACGAGGTCGCGTTGCCCGCGGAACGCCGCGGCGAACCGCGCGTACTCGTGTGGTCCGGACATCGCCAGTACCGAAGGGACGCAGACGATCTTGGGGCCGTTCTCCCCGGTGGACAGCCGGACCAGGCCGAGTTCGACGTCGTCGTCGAACACCGGCCGGAACGCCGAAGCGGCGGTGAGCAGCTGGACGAACTTCTCCATCCGGCCCGTCTCCGCCGCGGTGCGCATCATCGTGCCGAACGCACCCGCCTCGGCGGGCCGGTCGGCTGGCTGACCCGAGGCGCCCTGTTCGATCGCGTCGCGCAGGAATCCGGCCAGCGCCGCCGTAGTGGGGTTCTCGAACACCACGGTGGCGGGCAGGCGCACCCCCGCCGCCGCGCCGAGCCGGTTGCGTAGTTCGAGCGCGGTCAGGGAGTCGAAGCCCAGTTCCAGGAACCGGCGATCCGGTTCGACGGCGTCCGCGCTCAGCCCGAGGACGGCCTCGACCTGTGACCGGATGAACCCGGCCACCAGTTCCGTCCGTTCCTCCGGCGCCGCGGCCAGTACCCGCTGCCGCAGCGCGTCCCCGTTCGGCGTCGCCCGGCGGCCGGAGGGCCGGACCAGGTCGCGTAGTACGGACGGCACGGAGTCGCGGTCGGCGCCCGCGAGGTTCAGCCGCACCGGGACCAGCGTCGAGCGCTCGATCCGCACGGCGACGTCGAACAACGCCAGGCCGTCCTTCGCGGACATGCCGATGAGTCCCGCCGTCTCCCGGCGACCGGGGTCGTCGGCGACCCGGCCCGCCTGGCCGATGCTGGACTCCCACAGACCCCACGCCAGCGACGACGCGGGCAGCCCGGCGGCCCGGCGATGCTGGGCGAGGGCGTCGAGGAAGGTGTTGCCCGCCGCGTAGTTGCCCTGTCCCGCGTTGCCGAGGATCCCGGCGGCCGAGGAATAGAGGACGAACAACGCGAGATCATGCTCCAGGGTCAGCTCGTGCAACGCGAGCGCGGCGTCGAGCTTCGGCCGCAGCACGGATTCGAGACGGCCGCGGTCGAGGGATTCGAGGACGCCGTCGTCGGTGGTTCCGGCCGTGTGCACGACGCCGGTCAGCGGATGCTCGTCGGGCACGGTTGCCAGCAAAGCGGCCAGTGCGTCGCGATCGGCGACGTCGCAGGCCTCGAACCGCGCTTCCGCTCCCGCCGCGCGTAGTTCCGCGACGAGTTCGGGCGCGCCCTCGGCGTCGAGTCCTCGACGGCTCGCCAGCAGCAGCTGCCGGACCCCGTGCTCGGCGACCAGATGCCTGGCCAGCAGCGCGCCGAGCGTGCCGGCCGCACCGGTCACCAGGACGGTGCCACCGGGATGTAGGTCCACAGTGGACTCTTCGGGACGCGGTATCCGGCTCAGCCGCGGGACGAACACGCCGTCCGCGCGGACGGCCAGTTGCGGTTCGCCGGTGGCCAGCGCCGCCGCGAGCGGCTCGGCGCCCTCGACCGTCTGGTCGGCGAGGACGAACCGGCCGGGGTGTTCGGTCTGCGCCGAACGGAGCAGACCCCAGACCGGGGCGTGGCCGAGGCCGGTCACGTCGTCGTCCGTGCCCGTGGCGACGGCGTTTTCCGTCACGACGACCAGCACCGAGGTGAACAGCCTTTCCTCGGCGAGGAACGCGCGGACGAGGTCCAGCACGTCGCCAAGGTCCTCGCGGATCGCCCCGGCGCCGGATCGCGCGGGCGGGAGCTTCGCGACCACGAAGGCCGGGACGTCGGTCTCGACGAGTTCCGCGAGCCCGGGATGGGAAGCCACGCCCGGCAACGTCTCCGTCCCGACCGTGACCAGTCCGCCGAGCGGGACCGTTCCGGCGACGGGAACCGGGACCCAGTCCACACCGAACAACGACTCGACGTGACCACTCGCCGCGGCACTCAGCTTGTCCGGGGAGATCGGCCGGACCACCAGCCGGTCCACGGTGGCCACCGGGAAGCCGGCGTCGTCGGTGACCTCGACGGTCAGCCCGTCCTGCCCGGACGGCGTGAAGCTCACACGCAGCGCGGCCGCCCCGGTCGCGTGCAGGGTCACGCCGTTCCACGAGAACGGTACGACGAACCCGGCGTCGGGCTCCGCGCCACGACCGGACGTGGCCAGTGCGGCGAACGAGTGCAAGGCGGCGTCGAGCAACGCGGGGTGCAGCCCGAAATCGGCCGCACTGGAGCGGTGCTCCTCCGGGAGGGCGACGTGAGCGAAGACCTCGTTCCCGCGCACCCAGAGTTCCCGCAGTCCCTGGAACGCCGGGCCGTATTCGATGCCGGTGTCACGCAGGCGGTCGTAGAGCCCGGTGACGTCGATCCGTTCGGCGCCGTCGGGCGGCCAGACGGCGGCGTCGGCGGACCGTGCCGTGGTCGACGGGAGAACCGTGGCGGTGGCGTGGGAAGTCCAGTCGGACTCTTCGTCGCGGTACCGCGGTCGCGCGTGGACGGTCACCGGCCGCGCGCCCCCGTCGTCCGGGGCGCCGACCACGACCTGGATCTCCCTGGCTTCGTCGTCGGGCAGGACCAGGGGTGCCTCGATGGTCAGTTCTTCGATCCGGCCGCAGCCGGCCTGCTCCCCCGCGTGCGCCACGAGTTCGACGAACGCGGTACCGGGCAGCAGTGCGGTCCCGAACGCCGCGTGATCGGCAAGCCACGCGTGGGTCCGCCGGGACAGCCTGCCGGTCAGGATCACGCTGCCGGAAGCGGCGAGCACGACACTGGCGGCGAGCAGCGGATGCCCGGCGACGGTCAGGCCCGCCGCCGTCAGGTCACCGGCGTCTCGCACGGGATCCGGCCAGTAGTTCGCCCGCTCGAAGGCGTAGGTGGGCAGTTCTCCGGGAATCGCGGTGACGCCGGGGAACACCTCGCGCCAGCCGGGGGTGGCGCCGTGGACGTGCGCGCGTGCCAGCGCGTTGAGGAATTCGGCCGGGCCGTCGTGGTCACGCCGCAGGGTGGCGACGATCGCCACCTGCTCGTAGCCGTCCTCGACGGTGGCCTGCATCGGCACCGTGAGGACCGGATGCGGGCTGACCTCGACGACCAGATCGTGCTTGTCGTCGAAGGCCGCGCGCAGTGCCTGATCGAACCGGACGGTGTGCCGCGCGTTGCGGTACCAGTAATCCGCGTCCAGTCCGGCGGTGTCGACGCGGGTGCCGGTGAGTGCCGAGTAGAACGGGATCTCACCGGTCCGCGGTTTCACCTCGGCGAGATCGCCGAGGATGCGTTCGCGCAGCGGCTCGACCTGGGCCGAGTGCCCGGCACCGTCCGCGCCGCGGATCCGGCGTGCCCGGATCTCGTCGGCGGCGCAGTCGGCGATGAACTCGTCGACCGCTTCGGACTCACCGGCGACCACACACGCTCCCGGCCCGTTGACCACGGCGATGGACAACCGGTCGCCCCAGCGCCCGAGGCGCCGCGACACGGTATCCACCGAGGCGAGTACCGACACCATGGCGCCGTGACCGACCAAAGTGGACAGTGCCTCGCTACGCAACGCCACGATCCGCGCGGCGTCCGGCAGTGAGAGTGCTCCCGCGACATACGCGGCGGCGACCTCGCCCTGGGAGTGCCCGATCACCGCCGCCGGTTCGACGCCGTGCGCACGCCAGAGTTCGGCCAGCGACACCATCATGGTGAACAGCGCCGGCTGCACGACGTCCAGGCGGTCGAGTGACGGCGCGCCTTCCACCCCGCGAAGTGTGTCGGTGATCGAGCCGCCGAGGTAGTGGCTCAGTTCGGCGTCGCAGCGGGCGACGGAGGCGGCGAACACCGGCGAGCCGTCGATCAGCTCGCGTCCCATCGCGATCCATTGCGAGCCGTGGCCGGGGAAGACGAAGACGGCGTTGCCCCGCCCCGCCGCGACCACCGGCGGCCGTCCGGCGACGACGTCGTCCAGACCGGTGAGCAGCCCTTCCCGATCGGGTGCCACGACGGCGGCGCGATACGGGAAGGTGGACCGGTGCAGTGCGAGAGTCGCCCCGGCGGCACGAAGGTCCAGGTCCGGAGTTTCCCGCAGCAGGTCACGGAAGCGCGCGGCCTGATCGCCGAGTGCGGTCCTCGACTTCGCGGAAAGCAGCCACGGCACGGCATCGGTCACGATCACGGGACCGCCGGACGCCTCGGTCTCGGCCGGTTCCGCCTGTTCCAGGATCACGTGGGCGTTGGTCCCGCTGAGCCCGAACGCGGACACCGCGGCCCGGCGCGGCCGGTCGGCCGATGGCCACGGCCGGTGCTCGGTCAGCAGTTCGGCCGCCCCGGCCGACCAGTCGATCTTGGTGGACGGGCGGTCGACGCCGACCGACTTGGGCAGTACGCCGTGCCGCATCGCCATCACGGCCTTGATGACCCCGCCGACCCCGGCGGCGGCCTGCGCGTGCCCGACGTTCGATTTGAACGAGCCGAGCCGGACCGGGTCGTCCGCCGACCGGTTCTGTCCGTAGGTGGCCAGCACCGCGTGGGCTTCGATGGGGTCCCCGAGCGAAGTGCCGGTGCCGTGGGCCTCCACCAGGTCCACCTGGCTCGCCGTGAGCGCCGCGTCGGCCAGCGCGTCTTCGATCACCCGCTGCTGTGAGGGTCCGTTCGGCGCGGTGAGGCCGTTGGAGGCGCCGTCCTGGTTGACCGCCGAGCCACGCACGACGGCGAGCACCGGATGGCCGAGCCGTCGCGCGTCGGAAAGCCGTTCGAGCACCAGCATTCCGGCGCCCTCGGCGAATACCGTCCCGTCGGCGGCGTCGGAGAACGGTTTGCAGACGCCGTCGGGCGCGAGGCCCCGCTGCCGGTCGAGTTCACCGATCGCGCCGGGTGTGCACATCACGGTCGCCCCACCCGCGAGCGCGAGCGAACATTCCTGCTCCCTCAGGGACCGGACGGCGAGGTGCAGTGCCACCAGCGACGACGAGCAGGCCGTGTCGACGGTGACGGCGGGGCCTTCCAGCCCGAAGGTGTACGACACCCGGCCGGAGGCGATGGCGCCGGTGACCCCGGTGCTGAGAAAGGATTCCGAGCCGGGCGGCAGACCGCCGACGAGCGAGAGGTAGTCGGTGTTGTTCATCAGCCCGGCGAAGACGCCGGTCCGGCTGCCCCGCAGGGCGGCGAGATCGAGGCCGGCGCGTTCGAACGCCTCCCACGACACCTCCAGCAGGAGCCGGTGCTGCGGGTCCATCGCCGCCGCCTCGCGTGGCGAGATCCCGAAGAACGCCGGATCGAATTCCCCTGCCCCGGTCAGGAAGCCGCAGTGCGGCGCCTCGTCCCAGCCGCGTTCCGCCGGCACCTCGGTGAACGCGGAGCGGCCGTCGGCGACCAGCCGCCACAGATCGTCCGGGCCGGTGATCCCGCCGGGGAACCGGGCACCCATGCCGATGATCGCGATCGGTTCGCGTGCACGGGCTTCCAGCTCACGCAGCCGTCCCTTGGTCTGGTGCAGGTCGGCGGTGAGCTGCTTGAGGAAGTGCCGTAACTTTTCCTCGTTGGACATCGGGCTTCCCCCAGATCAGTTGATGCCGAACTCTCGGCCGATGAACTCGAACATCTCGTCGTCCGAAGCGGTGTCGAGCCGTCCGGTCAGTTCCGCGTCTTCTTCGTCGTCCTGATCCCAGGCGGCGGCGAGCAGCTTCAGCCGGGCGCCGATCTTCGCGCGCTCCCGCGGATCCGGCGTCGCTGTCGTCATCAGGCGTTCGGCCGTGCCGAGCACGTCGAGCAGCGACGGCTCTCCCCGCTCGTCGCCGGGGACGACGTCCAGCAGATGCTCGACCATCGCTTCGGTGCTCGGATGGTCGAAGACCACGGTGGCCGGGAGCGGGATCCCCGTCGCGCGGCTGAGCCGGTTACGCAGCTCGACCGAGGTCAGGGAGTCGAAGCCGAGGTCCTTGAACACCCGGCCGGGTGCCACCGTCGCCAGATCGGCGTGCCCGAGTACGTCGGCGACGTGCCTGCGTACGAGGTCGGTCAGGATCTCCCGGCGCTCTTCGGTGGTCTTGCCCGCCAAGGTCAGCGCCGGGACCCCGGCCGCCCGGCGGCTCGATCGGCGGACGAGGCCACGCAGCAACGGCGGTGCCTCGTCGGCGTCCATTGTGGACAAGTCGAGCCGGATCGGGACGAGATGCGGCTCGCCGCGGCCGAGTGCGGTGTCGAACAGGGCCAGGGCGTCCACTGTGGACAGTCCGTCCTGTCCGGCCGCCATGCCGACCTCGGACCAGGCACCCCAGGAGAGCGACACCGTTGGCAGCCCCCGCGTATGCCGATCGCGGGCAAGACCGTCGAGGCAAGCGTTTGCGGCAGCGTAGTTCCCCTGTCCGGCGTTACCGAACACACCGGCTGCCGACGAGAACAGCACCAGCTTGACGTCGTCGGCCAGAAGGTCGTCCAGATTCAGCGCGGCCCGCACCTTCGGCCCGAACACCCTGGCCACCTTCGCCGGGTCGAGCGATCCGAGCACGCCGTCGTCCAGCACGCCCGCCGTATGGATCACCGCGGTCACGCCGTCCAGCGCCGCGGCCAGTCCGGCCCGGTCCACCACGTCGCAGGCGACCAGGTCGGCCTTCGCGCCGAGGTCGGTCAGGTCGGCGGCCAGTTCCTTCGCGCCGGGGGCCTCGGCGCCCCGGCGTGACACCAGCACGACGTCGCGGACACCGTGTCCGGCCACCAGATGCCGGGCCACCACCGCACCGAGCCCGCCGGTCCCGCCGGTGATCAAGACCCGATCGGCGGCACCCAAAGGGAACTCGCCCGCTTCGCCGGAATCCCGGACCAGCCGGGGCACGAAGAACTTCCCGTCCCGGATCACGACTTCCGGATCGTCCAAGCCCAGCACCGCACGCGGCACGGTTCCGCCGGGATCGTCGGTGTCGATCAGCACGTACCGGCCGGGATTCTCGGCTTGCGCCGACCGCGTCAGCCCGCGCACCGCGGCACCACCCAGGTCGACCCGCTCACCGGGCAGTCCGGCGGCGTTCCGCGTGACCAGTGCCAGCCGCGAACCATCCCGGATCCGGTCGAGTGCCCATTCGGTGGCCTCGTCCGGCGCGAGATCCGCAGGAACGACGACGAACTCTGCCTCCGACGGCTCGGCCGAACCGGACTCGGCCGGGATCCAGTCGACGCGGTAGAGCGAGTCGGTCGTCCCGCCGACGTCTTTCGCGCTCGAAGCACGCAAGACCAGGCTCTCGACCGAAAGGACCGGGTTGCCTGCCGCGTCGGCCAGCCGGAGCGACACCGTGTCCGGTCCGGCCGGGGTGAGCCGGACCCGGGCGGCCGCCGCGCCGGTGGCGTGCAGGCGGACCCCGGACCACGCGAACGGCAGCCGGACGGCGCCGTCCCCGCTGATCGCCTTGGCCAGTGCGGCCCCGTGCAACGCCGCGTCGAGCAACGCCGGATGCAGCCCGAACCCGTCCGTCTCGATGTCCTCGGGCAACGCGATCTCGGCGAACACCTCGTCGCCGGATCGCCAGGCCGCGCGCATTCCGGCGAACGCCGGGCCGTAGTCAAGGCCCAGCTCCGCCAAACCCTGGTAGAAACCTTCCAGGTCAACGGGTTCCGCGTCGGCGGGCAGCCAGTCCGCCTGCTCCGCGGGCACGTCCGCCCCGGTGGCGAGCAGGCCGGTCGCGTGCCGGATCCAGGCACCCGCCGCCCGCGTGTGGACGCTCAGCGGCCTGCGCCCGTCGTCGTCCTTGCCGCCGACGGTGACCCGCAGATCCACCCCGGTGCCGGTCAGGACCACGGGTGCTTCGAGGGTGAGGTCGTCGAGGACGTCGCAGCCGACGTGGTCGCCAGCGGCGAAGGCCAGGTCGACGAGTGCGCTGCCGGGCACCAGGACCGCACCGAAAACGCGATGGTCGGCGAGCCACGGGAGGGTCTTGTCGGAGAGACGGCCGGTCAGCACGACACCGTCGGAGTCCGGTTGCTCCACCACCGCACCGGCCAGCGGATGCGTCGCGCTGGTGAGGCCGAGGCCCGCCGGATCGCCGGTGCCCGCGGCTTCCGTCAGCCAGAAGTGCTCGCGCTGGAACGCGTACGTCGGCAGGTCGATCACCCGGCCGCCACGTCCCGCGAACACACCGTGCCAGTCCATTTCGGCGCCACGCGTGTGGGCCTCGCCCAATGCCTGGGTGAACGTGAGGACCTCGGACCGGCCGGTGCGCAGGGCGGGCAGGAAGGCCGCGTCGTCGGTCACCGCCTGGCCCATCGCGCTCAAGACACCACCGGGCCCGAGTTCGAGGACCGTCGCGACGCCGTCGGTGACCATCGCCGTCACGCCGTCGGCGAACCGGACCGGTCGGCGCAGATGGGAAACCCAGTGCTCCGGGTCGCGGACATCGCCGTCCGAAACGACCGGGATCTTCGGCGCGTGGAACGTCAGTTCCTTCGCCACCGCGTGGAATTCGTCCAGTATCGGTTCCATCAGGTGCGAATGGAACGCGTGACTGACCTGCAGCAGTTTGACCCGGCGGCCGCGGGCGACCCAGACGGCTTCGACCTCGGCCACGCCGTCGTCGGTTCCCGAGACGACCACCGAACGCGGGCCGTTGACCGCGGCGATGTCCACGCCGGGCAAGAGACTCTCGACGACCTCGGCCTCGGTCGCCTCGACCGCCAGCATCGCCCCGTCCTCGGGCAGGGCCTGCATCAACCGGCCACGGGTGGCCACCAGCTTCGCGGCGTCCGGGAGCGACAGCACCCCGGAGACATGCGCCGCCACCAGCTCGCCGATCGAGTGGCCCGCCAGGAAGTCCGGCTTCAGGCCCCACGCTTCGGCCAGCCGGAACAACGCGGTTTCGACGGCGAACAAGCCGGTCTGCGTGAACACCGTCCGATCCACCAGATCCGGCCGCTCGAACACGACCTGCCGGATCGGCTCGGGCAGATACCGGTCCAGTTCCATGCAGACCTCGTCGAAAGCGTCCCGGAACACCGGGAACGCTTCGTACAGCTCGCGGCCCATGCCCGCCTTTTGCGCACCCTGGCCGGTGAAGACCACGGCGAGTTTGCCCGCCGTCACCGTCCCTCGCACCAGCGCGGGATGGCTCTCTCCCGCCGCCAAAGCCGCGAGCCCACCCGTCAGGTCGCCACTGATCACCGCGCGGTGCTCGAACCGGGACCGCGACACCGCCAGCGAAAGCCCGACGTCGACCGGCGCCGACTCGGCGACCGGCCTCAGCTTCGCGGCCTGCGCCCGCAACGCCGGTTCGGATCGGGCCGACAGCACCCACGGCACCACCTCGGCCGAGACCACCGGCCGATCCGGGACGCGGGGTTCGGGAGCCTGTTCGAGGATCACGTGGGCGTTGGTGCCGCTGAGGCCGAACGACGACACGGCGGCCCGGAACGGCTGCCCGGTCCCCGGCCACTTCCGCTGCTCGGTCACCAGGGAGACGACGCCTTCGGACCAGTCCACTTTGGATGAAGGCCGGTCGACATGCAGTGTCCGCGGCACGACACCGTGGCGCATCGCCTGCACCATCTTGATGATCCCCGCGACACCGGCCGCGGCCTGCGTATGCCCGATATTCGACTTCACCGAACCCACCAGCAGCGGACGGTCGGCCGCGCGGCCCCGCCGGTAGGCGGCGATCAGGGCGTGGGCCTCGATCGGGTCGCCCAGCGTCGTACCCGTGCCGTGGGCTTCGACGACGTCCAGCTGCGACGGCGAAAGCCGCGCGTCGGCGAGGGCGTCCCGGATCACGCGTTGCTGCGACGGCCCGTTCGGCGCGGTCAGCCCGCTGCTCGCGCCGTCGGAGTTGATCGCCGAACCACGCACCACGGCCAGTATCCGGCGTCCGTTGCGCTCGGCGTCCGAAAGCCGTTCCAGCACCAGGACTCCGACGCCTTCGGAGAACCCGGTCCCGTCCGCCGCGTCCGCGAACGCCTTGCAGAGGCCGTCCGCCGCGAGCCCGCGTTGCCGGGAGAACTCCAGGATGGTGCCGGGGGTGGGCATCACCGTGGCGCCACCCGCGAGCGCGAGCGTGGTTTCCCCGCCGCGCAGCGACCGCATGGCCCAGTGCAGGGCGACCAGCGACGACGAACACGCCGTGTCGATTGTGACGGCCGGTCCTTCCAGGCCCCAGGTGAACGCGACCCGGCCGGAGGCGATGCTGCCGGAACTCCCCGTGCCGAGGAAGCCTTCGGCGCCTTTCGGGACGACGGCCACCCGCGAGACGTAGTCGGTGTTGTTCATCAGCCCGGTGAACACGCCGGTCCGGCTGCCACGCAGGGTCGCCGGATCGATCCCGGCGGCCTCGAATGCCTCCCAAGACACTTCGAGGAGCAACCGGTGCTGCGGGTCCATCGCGACCGCTTCCCGGGGCGACAGCCCGAAGAAGTCCGGATCGAATTCGCCTGCCCGGTCGAGGAAACCGCCGCGCGCGTCCAGCTCCCAGCCCCGGTCCGCCGGGATCTCGGTGATCCCGGTGCGGCCGTCCGCCACCAGCCGCCACAGCTCGTCCGGCGTACCGACGCCACCCGGGTACCGGCAGCCCATCCCGACGATCGCGATCGGCTCGTGGTCGCGCTCCTGCGCCTCGGCCAGTTTCCCCCGCGCCTCACGCAGATCCGCGGTGGCCCGTTTGAGGTAGTCCAGCAGCTTCTCTTCGTTGGTCACGAGGTCCCCAGTTCGTTGTCGAGCAAACCGAAAAGCTCTTCCGCGGTGGTGGAGCTCAGGTCCTGCGCGGTGTCCGTCCGATCGGCGGCGCCCCACTTCGACACCATCGACCGCAGCCGGTCGACCAGCACCGTCCGATCGTCACCGAGCTGCCCGGCGGACAGTGCGGCTTCGAGCCGGTCGAGGTCGGTGTGCGCGGCGCGGACCGGGTCGGCGCCGGTCACCCCCGCCAGCTCGTCGAGCAGGTGCTCGGCGAGTACGTCGCTGGTGGGGTAGTCGAAGATCAGCGTCGTCGGCAGCGTCAGCCCGGTCAGGTCGCCGAGCTGGTTGCGGATCTGCAGCGCGGTGAGCGAGTCGACGCCGAGTTCGAGGAATCCCCGGTTCGCCGGGATCGCCGCGGGATCGGAGTGGCCAAGGACGGCGGCGACCTGACGGCGGACCGCGTCCAGCACCAGTTCCCGCCGTGCGACGACGTCGAGCCCGGTCAGGCTCGCGACCAGTCCGGCGGACGACGATCCACTCTCCCGGCGTGCCTTCCGCGCCGGTGTGCGGACCAGCTCGCGCAGCAACGGCGAGGTTTCGCCGGACAGGTCGAGCCGGATCGGCACGGCGTGGGCCTCGTCCTGGATCAACGCCAGGTCGAACAGGGCCAAGGCGTCCACAGTGGACAGCCCGTCCTGTCCGGCGGCCATACCGGCCTCGGACCAGGCACCCCAGGACAGCGACACCGCGGGCAGCCCGCGTGCCCGCCGATCCCGTGCCAGCCCGTCGAGGCAGGCGTTCGCGGCCGCGTAACTGCCCTGTCCGGCATTGCCGAAGACGCCGGCCGCCGACGAGAACAGCACGAACTTCACTTCGTCGCCGAGGAGGTCGTCCAGGTTCAGCGCGCCTCGCACCTTCGGCCCGAACACCCGCGCGACCCGCTCGGGATCCAGCGAACCGACGACGCCGTCGTCCAGCACCCCCGCCGTGTGGATCACCGCGGTCACCCCTCGGCCACCCAGCACTTCGGCCAGTCCGGCGTGATCCGCGACGTCGCAGGCCACGATGTCCACAGTGGACCCGGCCGCGACCAGTTCGGCCTCGAGTTCCAGCGCACCAGGCGCCTCGGCACCACGGCGTGACATGAGGACGACGTCGCGGACACCGTGCCCGGCCACGAGATGCCGGGCGACTTCCGCGCCGAGGCCACCGGTCCCGCCGGTGATCAAGACCCGATCGGCGGCCCCCAGCGGGAACTCGCCACTCGTCGCGCCTCGCTGCCGCAGAAGCCTCGGCGCGAACGCCTTTCCTTCGCGGACAACCACTTCCGGTTCGGCGAACGCTCCTTCGACCTGGTCCGGGTTGTCGGTGTCGATCAGCACGTACACGCCGGGGTTCTCCGACTGCGCCGACCGCACCAGACCCCGTACGGCAGCACCACCGAGATCGACACTCTCACCAGGCAAACCCGCCGCACGCCGAGTCACCACGACCAGCGGCACACCCTCCTGCAACCGGGACAACACCGCGCAGACAGCCGCTTCCGGGTCCTGCCCCGGCTTGACGAACAGGCGCTCCGTCGCGTCGATCCCGCCGGCCGGGGTGAGTTCCGACCAGCCGACCCGGTACAGCGAGTCGGCGGCGCCGGACGACATCGCCCGCAGCGCGAGGGAAGCCACGGTGGCGATCGGCGTGCCGTCCGCGGCGGTCAAGGCCAGCGACACGGTGTCCACGCCGGCCGGGGTGACCCGGACCCGGGCGGCCGTCGCCCCGGTGGCGTGCAGCCGCACACCGGACCACGCGTACGGCAGCCTGGCCTTGCCGTCACCGCCGACGGCGGGCGACAGGGCGATCGCGTGCAGTGCGGCGTCGAACAAGGCCGGGTGCGGGGCGAATCCGGCGACGTCGGTGCCGTCCGGCAGGGAAACCTCGGCGAGCACGTCGTCGCCGAGCCGCCAGGCCGCGTCCAGTCCGGCGAACACCGGGCCGTAGTCGAGGCCCCCCACCGCCAAACCATCGTAGAAGCCTTCCAGCGCAAGGGGTTCCGCGTCGGCGATCGACCAGTCCACGAGTGCGGGCTCCTCGACGCTCTCGGCAACCGTGCCCGCCGCGTGCTGGGTCCACGGCTCGTCGTCCGTGCGGGAATGGATCCGCACTTCCCGTTTGCCGTCCTCGTCCGGCGCGCCGACGGTGACCCGCAGGTCCGCCCCGGCGTCCGGGACGACCAGCGGCGCCTCCATGGCCAGTTCGCCGACGACCCCGCAGCCGACGTGCCCGCCCGCGGTGCTCGCCAGTTCGACGAACGCCGTGCCGGGGAACAGGATCGCGTCCCGCACCCGGTGCTCCGCCAGCCACGGCGTGCTCCGCGGGGAGACGCGGGCGGTCAGGACGACACCTTCGGACCCGGGAAGTTCCACCACGGCGCCCACGAGCGGATGTCCGGTCCCGGTCAGGCCCAGTCCGGCCGCGCCGGTCGTGAGACCGCCGGTCAGCCAGAAATGCCTGCCCTGGAAGGCGTAGGTGGGTAGTTCGATCCGTTTGCCGCCGCGTTCGGCGAATACGCCTTCCCAGTCCAGTTCCGCGCCGCGGATATGGGCCTCGCCGAGTGCCTGGGTGAACGTCGCCAGTTCGGACCGCTCGGGTTTGAGCGCGGGGAGGAACACGGCCTCGTCGGTGCACGCCTGCCCCATCGCGGAAAGGACCGCGCCGGGACCGAGTTCGACGACCGTGGTGACGCCTTCAGCGACCAGTGTCGCGACGCCTTCGGCGAACCGGACGGCCTGGCGGACGTGCGCGACCCAGTAGCCGGGGTCACGCAGTTCTTCCGACGCCACTCGTCCGGTCACCGTGGACACGATCGGGATCCGGGGTTCGCCGAACACCAGCCCCTTGGCCACCGCGCGGAAGTCGTCCAGCATCGGCTCCATCAGCCGCGAGTGGAACGCGTGGCTGACGCGGAGCCGCCGTACCTTGCGGCCCAGGCCCGCGAAGGTCTGTTCCAGGCGCGCGACAGCGTCTTCGCCACCGGAGACCACCACCGAACGCGGGCCGTTGACCGCCGCGATGTCCACATCGGACACCAGTGCCTCGGCGACCTCAGCTTCGGTCGCCTCGATCGACAGCATCGCGCCGCCTTCGGGCAGCTCCTCCATCAACCGGCCGCGAGCGGCGACCAGTACCGCGGCGTCGGCCAGCGACAACACCCCGGACACGTGGGCGGCCACCAGTTCCCCGATCGAATGCCCGGCGAGCAGATCCGGCTTCAGGCCCCACGACTCGGCCAGCCGGAACAACGCCACCTCGACGGCGAACAACCCGGCCTGCGTGAACAGCGTCCGGTCCAGCCGGTCCGCCCCGTTGAAGACGACGTCGCGTACGGAAGCGCCGACGTGCGTAGTCAATTCAGCGCAGACCTCGTCAAAGGTTTCGCGGAACACCGGGAAGGCCGCGTACAGCTCACGCCCCATCCCGGCGCGCTGGGCGCCCTGGCCGGTGAACACGATCGCGAGTTTTCCGGGTATCGCCGTCCCGGTGGTCACGCCGGGATGCGGTTCGCCCGCGGCCAGCGCGGCCAGTCCGGACAGCAGTTCGTCACCCGCGCCGGTGATCACGGCACGGTGCTCGAACCGGGCGCGAGTCGTCACCGACGACAGCCCCACGTCCACCGGGTTCAGGCCGGCCACGGCCGAACGCAGCTTGCCCGCCTGTGCCCGCAACGCGGTTTCGGACTTCGCCGACAGCACCCACGGCACCACGTCGGCCAGGACGATCGATGACCGCTGGACGGCCGGTTCCGGCGCCTGCTCCAGGATCACGTGCGCGTTCGTCCCGCTGATCCCGAACGACGAGACCGCCGCGCGCCATGGCCGGTCCACCCGGGGGAAGGGGGTGGCTTCGGTCAGCAGCGAGACCGCGCCAGCCGACCAGTCGACGTGGCTCGACGGCTTGTCGACGTGCAGTGTCTTCGGCACGACCCCGTGCCGCATGGCCTGCACCATCTTGATGATCCCGGCGACACCGGCCGCGGCCTGGGTGTGCCCGATATTCGACTTCACCGAACCGACCAGGAGCGGGCTTCCGGTGCGGCCTTGTCCGTAGGTGGCCAGCAGGGCTTGTGCCTCGATGGGGTCACCCAGTTTCGTACCCGTGCCATGCGCTTCGACCACGTCGACGTCGGCGGCGGACAATCCGGCGTCGGCCAGCGCCTGCCGGATCACCCGCTGCTGCGAAGGGCCGTTCGGCGCCGTCAGGCCATTCGACGCGCCGTCCTGGTTCACCGCGGAACCCCGCACCACCGCCAGCACCTGGTGTCCGTTCGCCAGCGCGTCCGACAGCCGTTCCACCATCAGCAGCCCGACGCCTTCGGACCAGTTCGTGCCGTCGGCCGCCTCCGCGAACGGCTTGCACCGCCCGTCCGGCGCGAGGCCACGCTGCCGGGAGAACCCGGTGAACGTGGTCGCGTTGGGCATCACCGTCACGCCGCCAGCCAGTGCCAGCGAGCATTCCCCGCGCCGGAGCGACTGCATTGCCCAGTGCAGGGCCACCAGCGACGACGAGCACGCCGTGTCCACGGTGACGGCGGGGCCTTCCAGCCCGAAGGTGTAGGCGACCCGGCCGGATACCACACTGCCCGAGTTCCCGGTGCCGAGGAAGCCTTCCACCCCTTCGGGTACCTCGACCAGTTTGGAGGCGTACTCGTGGTACATCATGCCGCTGAACACGCCGGTCTTGCTGCCACGCAACGATTCCGGCGCGATACCCGCGGATTCGAACGCCTCCCACGCGGTTTCCAGCAGCAAGCGCTGCTGCGGGTCCATCGCGAGTGCCTCGTTCGGCGAGATCCCGAAGAACCCGGCGTCGAAGTTCCCGGCACCGGTCAGGAAACCACCCTCGCGGACGTAGGAGGTGCCGGGGTTGTCCGGATCGTCGTCGAAGAGCCCGTCGAGGTCCCAGCCGCGGTCGGCCGGGAACCCGGCGATCCCGTCGCCCCCGTTGAGCAGCAGCTCCCAGAACTCGGCCGGACTCCCCACCCCGCCGGGGAACCGGCAGCTCATACCGATGATGGCGATCGCCTCGTCGGTGACGTCGGCGGTGGTCGCGTTCTCGACGATCTCGGCGCCGAACAACTCGGCGTGGAGGTAATCGGCCACCGCCGAGGACGACGGATGGTCGAAGGCCAGCGTCGTGGGCGGCGTCAGCCCGGTGCGTTCGGCGATCCGGTTCCGCAGTTCGACCGCGGTCAGCGAATCGATACCCAGATCCCGGAACACGCCGTCCTTCTGTACCGCGGCGGGGCCGTCGAAACCGAGCACCTCGGCGACCTCGGCCCGCACCAGTTCCAGCAGCACCACACGGCGGTCCGCGGCGGGCGAAGCGGCCAGCCGCCCGGCGAACGTCTTCGGCGACGGCTGCCGTCCGGTGACCACCCGCCTGCTCGGACCCCGCGTGAGGCCCCGCAGCAAGGGCGGAAGCTCTCCGCCGAGGTCGAGCCGGATCGGGACCAGATGCGGTTCGTCCTGGGCGAGCGCGGTGTCGAACAAGGTCAGGGCGTCCACAGTGGACAACCCGTCCTGTCCGGCCGCCATCCCGGTCTCCGACCAAGCACCCCAGGCCAGGGACACCGCGGGGAGCCCACTCGACCGCCGATCGCGGGCGATTCCGTCCAAGCAAGCGTTCGCGGCCGCGTAGTTGCCCTGCCCGGCGTTGCCGAACATCCCGGCCGCGGACGAGAAGAACACCAGTTTGACGTCTTCGGGGAGGAGCTGGTCCAGGTTCAGCGCGGCCCGCACCTTGGGGCCGAACACAGTGGCCACCTTCGCCGGGTCGAGCGATCCGATCACGCCGTCGTCGAGCACCCCCGCCGTATGGATCACCGCGGTCACGCCGTCCAGCACCGCGGCCAGCTCGTCCTCGTCGGCGACGTCGCACGCCACGACGTCCACAATGGACCCCAGCGCGGTCAAGTCCGCCCGGAGTTCCTCCGCGCCCGGCGCCTCGGGTCCCCGGCGTGACACCAGCACGAGATCGCGGACACCATGCCCGGCCACCAGATGCCGGGCCACCACCGCGCCGAGACCACCGGTCCCGCCGGTGATCAAGACCCGATCGGCGGCACCCAGCGGGAACTCACCCGCCTCGCCGGAGTGCCGGGCCAGGCGCGGCACGAGGATCTTCCCGTCTCGGAGCACGACTTCCGGCTCACCGAGACTCAGCACGCCTTCGGGCAGGTCCGCGCCGTCGGTGTCGACGAGCACGTACAGGCCGGGGTTCTCCGACTGCGCCGACCGCACCAGACCCCGTACGGCCGCACCACCGAGATCGACGCTTTCACCGGGCAGACCGGCCGCACGCCGAGTCACCACGACCAGCGGCACACCCTCCTGCAACCGGGACAACACCGCGCAGACAGCCGCTTCCGGGTCCTGCCCGGGCTCGACCACCAACCGCTCCATCGCGACGTCGGTGCCTTCTCCCGCGGCGACTTCCTGCCATTCGACGCGGTACAGCGAGTCCGCGTGCGTGGTGAAGACCTCGGTGGCGAGGGGACGCAGGACCAGGGAGCCGACCGACAGCACGGGCGCGCCATCGGGGTCGGTCACCAGCAGGGCGACCGTTCCTTCGCCCTGTGCGGAGATCCGGACCCGCAGTTCGGTCGCACCGGTGGCGTAGAGCCGTACTCCGGACCAGGCGAACGGCAGGGCGACCCCCTCACCCGCCGCGTCGGAGAGCGCGATGGCGTGCAGGCAGGCGTCCAGCAGGGCCGGATGCAGTGCGAACCCGTCGACAGCGGTACCGGAAGGCAGTGAGACCTCGGCGAAGACGTCCAGCCCACGGCGCCACGCGGCACCCAGACCGGCGAACAGCGGACCGTACTCAAGACCGGCTTCGGCGAGCCCCGCGTAGAGACCGTCGAGGACGACGGCGTCCGCGTCGGCCGGCGGCCAAGGCTCCTCACGCGGCGGAGTGATGATGCCGCCGCTCATCGTGCCCCGCGCGTGCCGGGTCCAGTCCCCGCCGTGCCGCGAATGGACGGAGACCCCGCCGTCGGCTTCCACCGTCACGCGGAGGTCCACGTCTTCTTCCGCCAGCACGAGCGGAGCTTCCAGCGTGAGTTCGTCAAGGATGTCGTAGCCAAGGTGGTCGCCTGCCACGACGGCGAGTTCGACGAACGCGGCGCCGGGCAGCAGCACCGCTCCCCGCACCCGGTGCCCGGCGAGCCAGGGATGGAGCCGCGTCGAGATCCGGCCGGTCAGCACGACGCCGCCGCTGTCCGGCAGTTCGACGACGGCGCCGACCAGCGGATGCGGGCTGGCGAGCAGCCCCAGCCCGCCGGGTTCACCCGCAAGGGCGGTCGGCGCCAGCCAGTAGCGTTCGCGTTGGAACGCGTAGGTCGGCAGGTCGATCCGCCGTCCGCCGCGGCCCGCGAAGACCCCGGTCCAGTCGAGTTCGGCACCGCGCACGTGGGCGTCACCCAAGGCCTTGGTGAACGTCGCCGCCTCGGACCGGTCAGACCTGAGTGCGGGCAAGAAGACCGCGGCGTCCGTGCACGACTGGCCCATCCCCGACAGCACGCCGCCGGGGCCGAGCTCGATCACCGTGGTGACGCCGTCGGCCACCATCGCCGTGATGCTGTCGGCGAACCGGACCGCTTGGCGCACCTGGGAAACCCAATAACCCGGGTCGCGGACATCGCCGGTCGACACTACCGGCGTCTTCGGGTCATGGAACGTCAGTTCCCGCACCACCGCAAGGAACTCGTCGAGCATCGGCTCCATCAAGTGCGAATGGAACGCGTGACTGACCTGAAGGCGTTTGGTCCTGCGCTCGGCGAAGACCTTCTCCAGTTCGGCGACCGCGGCCTCGTCACCGGAGACGACCACCGACGTCGGGCCGTTGACCGCGGCGATGTCCACCCCGGACACCAACACCTCGGCGACCTCGGCCTCGGACGCCTCCACGGCGAGCATCGCGCCGCCTGCGGGCAGGGCCTGCATCAACCCACCTCGCGTGGCCACCAGCTTCGCGGCGTCCGGCAGCGACAACACTCCGGCGACGTGCGCGGCCACCAGCTCCCCGATGGAGTGGCCCGCCAGGAAGTCCGGCTTCAGGCCCCAGGATTCAGCCAGCCGGAACAACGCGGTCTCGACAGCGAACAACCCGGCCTGGGTGAACATCGTCCGGTCCAGCAGGTCGCCTTGCGCGAAGACCACGTCCTTGATCGGCTCCGGAAGATGCCGGTCCAGTTCCGCACAAGCCGCGTCGAAAGCCTCCCGGAACACCGGGAACGCCTCGTACAGCTCGCGCCCCATCCCGAGCCGCTGCGCGCCCTGGCCGGTGAAGACCACGGCTAGCTTGCCCCCTGTGACAGGCGCGGAAGGGTTCTTCCCCGCCGCCAAAGCCGCCAGCCCGCCGGGCAGATCCCCGGTGAGCACGGCGCGATGGTCGAAGCGGGACCGGGACAACGCCAGGGAAAGGCCGGCATCGACCGGATCCAGGTCGGTGACCGAACTCAGCCGCGCGGCTTGTGCTCGCAGCGCCTCCCCGGACTTCGCCGACAGGACCCACGGAACGACGTCCGTCGCCACGACCGGGGAGTCCGAAATGGACTGTTCCGGTCCGGCCTGTTCGAGGATCACGTGCGCGTTCGTCCCGCTGATCCCGAACGACGACACCCCGGCGCGCCACGGACGATCCAACTCGGGCAGTGAAGCGGATTCGGTCAGCAGCGAGATCGCGCCTGCCGACCAATCGACCTGCGTGCTCGGGACGTCGGAGTACAGCGACTTCGGAACCACACCCGCACGCATCGCGAGCACCATCTTGATGATCCCGGCGACACCGGCGGCGGCCTGCGTGTGGCCGAGGTTCGACTTCAGCGAACCCAGCAGCAACGGCCGCTCGGCCGGACGGTCCTGGCCGTAGGTCGCCAGCAGCGCTTGCACCTCGATCGGGTCCCCGAGCCGAGTGCCCGTTCCGTGCCCCTCCACCACATCGACGTCCGCGGCGGCGACACCGGCGTCGGCGAGTGCCTGCCGGATGACGCGTTGCTGCGAAGGGCCGTTCGGCGCCGTGAGGCCGTTCGACGCGCCATCGGAGTTCACCGCGGAACCCCGCACGACGGCGAGCACCTGGTGACCGTTGGCCCGCGCGTCCGAGAGGCGTTCGAGCAGGACCAGGCCGACACCTTCCGACCAGCCGGTCCCGTCGGCCGTGTCGGCGAACGGTTTGCACCGGCCGTCACGGGCGAGGCCACCTTGCTGGGCGAACCCGACGAACGTGTCCGGACCAGCCATCACGGTCACACCGCCCGCCAGTGCCAGCGAGCTTTCCCCGCGCCGCAACGACTGCACCGCCAGATGCAAGGCGACCAAGGACGACGAACACGCCGTGTCGACGGTGAGCGCGGGGCCTTCCAGCCCGAGCGCGTACGAGACCCGGCCGGACGCGATGCTGCTGGAACTGCCGTTGCCGATGAAGCCGGACAGTTCGTCCGGGATCTCGGTCAGCCGGGCGGCGTAGTTGTGGTACATCAGCCCGGCGAACACGCCGGTCCGGCTGCCCCGCAATGAGGCAGGGTCGATCCCCGCCCGCTCCAGGGCCTCCCACGACGCCTCCAGCAGCAGCCGCTGCTGCGGATCCATCGCCAGCGCCTCACGCGGCGAAATCCCGAAGAAGGCGGGGTCGAATTCCGCGGCGTCGTAAAGGAAACCACCCTCGCGGGCATAGCCGTCTTCGAGCAAGCCGCCGATCTCCCAGCCGCGGTCGGCGGGATACGCCGAGATCCCGTCACCCCCGGCCGCGAGCAGCTGCCAAAGCTCCTCCGGCGTGGTCACGCCGCCGGGATAGCGGCAGCTCATCGCGACAATCGCGATCGGCTCGCCGTCCGAGGCCGCCGTCCGCTGGTCGAGGATGACGGCTCGCGTGCCCGACAGTTCCCCGTCGAGGTGATCGGCCACCGCCGCCACGGTCGGGTAGTCGAAAACCAGGGACGCGGGCAGCCGCAGCCCGGTCAGGGTGCCGATGCGGTTGCGCAGCTCGACGGCCGTCAAGGAGTCGAAACCCAGGTCGCGGAACGCCTTACGGGCGTCCGTCGCGTCCAGGACGGCGAGGCCCAGGACGGCGGCGGCCTCACCGGACACCAGCTCACGCAGCTTCGCGCGGCGTTCGTCCGACGGCATCGCGGCCAGCCGTTCGGCGACCGAGCCCCGCGCGTTCGCCGTGCGGCGAACCGGCCTGCGGACCAGACCACGCAGGAGCGGCACGTCATCGGACACAGTGGACAGATCGAGGCGGGCGGGTACGAAATGGCCGTCCGGCTGGGTCAGCATCCAGTCGAACAGGGCGAGCGCGTGTTCGGTGCTCAACGCGAGTACGCCGCCGCGTGCCATCCGGTCGAGGTCGGTCTCCCCCGCCATCCCGGTTTCCCAAGCGCCCCAAGCCATCGACACCGCGTGCTGCCCGTCGGCACGGCGCTGACGTGCGAGCGCGTCGAGGAAGGCGTTCGCGGCGGCGTAATTCCCTTGTCCGGCGTTGCCAAGGACTCCGGCGGCCGAGGAGAACAGGACGAACGCCGACAGGTCGCCGAGCAGTTCGTGCAGGTTCAGCGCGGCCCGCGCCTTGGCATGGAAGACGCGCGAGATCCGCTCCGGGGTCAGCGACGAGATCACGCCGTCGTCCAGCACACCGGCGGTGTGGATCACCGCGGTGATGTCGCGGCCGTCCAGCGCGGCGGCGAGGGCGTCGCGATCGGCGGCGTCACAGGCCACCAGTTCGGCGGTGGCGCCGAATGCGGCCAGTCCGGCAACCAGTTCCGCCGCACCGGGGGCGGTCTCGCCCCGGCGTGACAACAGGACGAGGTCACGGACGCCGTGGCGGGCCGCGAGATGGCGGGCGACCTCGGCGCCGAGCGCACCCGTCCCACCGGTGATCAGCACCTTGTCACCAGCACCGATCGGGAACTCGGTGGCGTCTCCACTCCGGTGCCGCACGAGCCTCGGGGCGAACACACGGCCGTCGCGTACGACGAGATCCGGTTCCCCCAGCCCCCGGACGTCACCGGGCAGCGTTCCGTCGAGGCTGTCGACCAGGACGTACTGACCGGGGTTCTCCGCCTGGGCGGCCCGGACGAGACCACGGACGGCGGCACCGGCGGGATCGCCGTCGTCGCCGGGGAAGCCTGCCGCTCCCCGCGTGGTCACGACCAGCGGTGTGTCCTCCTGCAACCGCGCGAGGACCGCGGCGAGGACTTCTTCCGCGTCCTGCCCCGGCGCGACGTCGAGACGTTCGGTCCCGCCGTCACCGAGGACGGCACCGGGAAGTTCGGTCCAGTCCACGATGAACAGTGAGTCCGGTGCCCGCACGTCGTCCGAAACCGGGCGCAGGACCAGTGATTCGACCGAAACCACCGGCGCACCGGCGGAGTCGGCGATGGTGAGCGAGACCGCGTCGGTGCCGGCCGGGCTGATCCGGGCCCGCAGCGATGCGGCGCCGGTCGCGTGCAGCCGGATTCCCGACCAGGCGAACGGCAGCCGCGCCTGGCCGTCGTCGAACAGCCCGGTCAAAGCGATCCCGTGCAGCACGCTGTCGAGCAACGCGGGATGGACGCCGAAACCGCCGGTCGAGGTGTCCGTGGGCAGCGAGACCTCGGCGAAGACCTCCTCGCCGAGCCGCCAGGCGGCTTCCAGGCCGCCGAAGGGTGCGTCGTAGCCGAGTCCGCTCGCGGCCAGCCGCTCGTAGAGATCCTGGACGTCCACGGCTCGCGCGCCGGTGGGCGGCCAGACGGCCGGGTTCTCCGGCGTCCGGACGTCGCCGGTGCCGAGGAGGCCACTGGCGTGCCGGACCCACTCGTCGTCCGCGCCGCGGGCGTGCACGCTCAGCGTCCGTCCGCCGTCCACACCGGGCGGGCCCACGACGACACGGAGATCCGTCTCGTCCGAAAGCACCAACGGGGCTTCCAGGGTCAGGTCGTCGATCCGGTCGCAACCCACGTGATCGCCTGCCGCGATCGCCAGGTCCACGAACGCGGTTCCCGGAAGCAGCACCGCGTCGCGCAGGCGGTGGGCCGCGAGCCACGGCTGGGTCCGCGGCGAGAGCCTGCCGGTGAGGACCACGCCGTCGGAGTCAGGCAGGTCGACCACGGCGCCGATCAGCGGATGCGCGCTCGCGGTCTGGCCGAGGCCACCCGGTTTCGCGCCACCTCCGACGGCGTCGAGCCAGAACCGCTCGTGCTGGAACGCGTACGTCGGCAAAGCCGTCCGCCGAGCGCCGCGACCGGCGAAGACGCCGTCCCAGTCGAGGTCGGCCCCGAGGACGTGGGCCGCACCGAGCGCTTGGGTGAAACTGGCCGCTTCCGGCCGGTCCGGGCGCAGTGCGGGCAGGAAGACCGCGTCTTCGGTACAGGCCTGGCCCATTCCCGACAGCACGCCGCCAGGGCCGAGTTCGATCACCGTCGTGACGCCGTCGGCCACCATCGCCGCGACCCCGTCGGCGAACCGGACCGCTTGCCGTACATGGGAAACCCAGTGCTCCGGATCGCGGACATCGCCAGTGGACACGACCGGGATCTTCGGTGCGTCGAAGGTGAGCCCCCGCGCCACCGCGCGGAACTCGTCGAGCATCGGCTCCATCAAATGCGAATGGAACGCGTGACTGACCTGGAGCCGCTTGACCCGGCGCCCCGCGAAAACCCTTTCCAGCTCGGCGATCCCGGCCTCGTCCCCGGAGACGACCACCGACGTCGGGCCGTTCACCGCCGCGATGTCCACCCCGGACACCAGGCTCGCGGCGACCTCGGCCTCCGTTGCTTCGACGGCCAGCATCGCGCCGCCTGTGGGCAGAGCTTGCATCAGACGGCCACGAGCGGCGACCAAGGTCGCGGCGTCCGGGAGTGACAGCACTCCCGCGACGTGAGCGGCGGCCAGCTCCCCGATCGAATGACCCGCGACGAAGTCCGGCTTCACACCCCACGACTCGGCCAGCCGGAACAACGCGGTCTCGACGGCGAACAACCCTGCCTGGGTGAACATCGTCCGGTCCAACAGATCCGACTGCTCGAAGACCACGTCCTTGATCGGCTCCGGAAGATACCGGTCCAGTTCCGCACACACCGCGTCGAACGCGTCCCGGAAAACCGGGAAGGTCTCGTACAGTTCCTTGCCCATGCCGGGCTTTTGCGTGCCCTGGCCGGTGAACACCACGGCCAGTTTCCCGCCGGTGGCCAGGCCCTGGACCAAAGCCGGGTCCGGGGTTCCATCCGCCAGTGCGCCGAGGCCGCGGAGCAGGTCGTCGGCCGAACCGGTGAGCACCGCGCGGTGCTCGAACCGGGCACGCGTCGACGCCAGCGACAGCCCGACGTCCGCGGTGTCGAGACCGTCGACGGCCGACCGCAGTTTCGCGGCCTGGGCCCGCAGTGCCGCCTCGGACTTGGCCGACAGGATCCAGGGCAGCACACCGGCCGGCACCACCGGTTCGGCGACGACGTCGTCCGGACGCGGTGCTTGTTCGAGGATCACATGCGCGTTCGTCCCGCTGATCCCGAACGACGAAACCCCCGCGCGCCAAGGCCTTCCGACCTCCGGCAGGGCACGCTGCCCGGTCAGCAGCGCCACCGCGCCGTCGGACCACTCGACCTGGCTCGACGGCTTGTCGATGTGCAGCGACTTGGGCACGACACCGTGCCGCAGGGCGAGCACCATCTTGATGATCCCCGCGACACCGGCCGCGGCCTGGGTGTGGCCGAGGTTCGACTTCACCGAACCCAGCAGCAGCGGGCGCTCGGCGGGGCGATCCTCGCCGTAGGTGGCCAGCAGGGCCTGCGCCTCGATCGGGTCACCCAGCCTCGTCCCCGTGCCGTGCCCCTCCACGACGTCGACCTGGTCGGCGGGTACGCGTGCGTCGATGAGGGCGTCCTGGATCACCCGCTGCTGCGAAGGACCGTTCGGCGCCGTCAGGCCATTCGACGCACCGTCCTGGTTCACCGCGGAACCCCGCACCACGGCCAGGACCTGGTGACCGTTCGCCAGCGCGTCCGAGAGGCGTTCCAGCACCAGCAGCCCGGCACCTTCGGACCAGCCGGTGCCGTCGGCCGCGTCCGCGAACGGCTTGCACCGCCCGTTCGGCGCCAAACCACCCTGCTGCGCGAAACCGAGGAAGGTGTCCGGGGTGGGCATGACCGTCACCCCGCCGGCGAGCGCGAGCGAGGACTCGCCACGTCGTAGCGACTGCATCGCCAGATGCACGGCGACCAGCGAGGACGAGCACGCGGTGTCCACGGTGACCGCGGGGCCTTCCAGCCCGAGGGTGTAGGAGACCCGGCCGGTGGCGACGCTGCTCGCGCTCCCGTTGCCCGCGAACCCTTCCAGCTCCTCCGGCAGCTCGCCGAGCATGGCCGCGTAGTTGTGGTACATCAGGCCCGCGAACACCCCGGTCCGGCTGCCCCGCAGGGAAACCGGGTCGATCCCGGCTTGTTCCAGCGCCTCCCACGACACTTCCAGCAGCAGCCGCTGCTGCGGGTCCATCGCCAGCGCCTCACGCGGCGAGATCCCGAAGAACGCCGGGTCGAAGTCACCGGCGTCGTGCAGGAAACCGCCAACGTAGCTGTGCTCCACCGACGAGTCGGCCGAAAGTTCCTCCAGCTGACCGGAAACGTCCCAGCCGCGGTCGCCGGGGTACGCGGTGATCCCGTCACCCTCGGCCGCCAGCAGCCGCCAGAGGTCCTCGGCGGAGGTCACGCCACCCGGGTACCGGCAGCTCATCCCGACGATCGCGACCGGTTCGTGCCTGGCGGCCTCGACGTCGGACAGCTGACGGCGCGTCTCGTGCAGATCCGCGGTGACCCGCCGGAGATACTCGACGAGCTTCTCTTCATTCGTCATGCCGGGTTGTCCCTCTTGTGGTCAGTTGAGTGGCCGAGCTCGTGGTCGATGAAGGCGAACAGCTCGTCGGCGCCGGCCGTTTCGAGGTGTTCCCTGGTGACGGCGCCGTCTTCGGCGGCGGGACCGCCCGCCGTCCACTTCGACAGCACACCCGTCAGCCGGGCGGTAATCGCCCGGCGCAGCACGTCGCCCGCGGTGAGCCCGGTCAGGCTGGCTTCCAGCCGGTCCAGTTCGGCCAGCACCGGCGTCAAGGGTTCGGCGGCATCACCGAGCTGAGCGGCAAGGTGAGCGACGATCGCGGACGGTGTCGGATGGTCGAAGATCAGCGTGGCAGGCAGCCGGACCCCGGTCGCCGCGCTCAGCCGGTTGCGTAATTCGACGGCGGTCAGCGAGTCGAAGCCGAGGTCCTTGAACGCCTCGGTCCCCCGCACCGCCCCCGGGTCCGCGTGGCCGAGCACCGCGGCGACACCGGTGCGCACGATGTCGAGCAGTGCCGTCTGACGGTCCTCTTCGGACAGTCCGGCCAGCCGTTCGGCGGCGGACTCTTCCGGTGCCGCCGCCCGTCGCCTCCCGGCAGGAACGACCTTGCGCAGCAACGCCGGGACGGTGCCGCCGCCGAAGTCGAGCCGATGCGCGACGACCTGCGGCTCCGGCTGTCCGATCGCGAGGTCGAACAACGCCAGTGCCTCCACTGTGGACAGTCCCGTGATGCCTTCCTCGGCAGCCATGCCGACCTCGGCCCACGGGCCCCAGGCCAGCGAGACCGTGTGCTGCCCGTTGGACCAGCGGTGTTCCGCGAGCGCGTCGAGGAAGGTGTTGGCCGCGGCGTAGTTCCCCTGCCCCGGACTGCCGAAGACACCCGCGATCGACGAGAACATCGCGAAGACGGCCACGTCACCGAGCAGCTCGTGCAGGTTCAGCGCGGCCAGCGCCTTGGGCGCGAAGACACGATCGATCCGGTCCGGGGTCAGCGAACCGAGTACGCCGTCGTCCAGGACACCGGCGGTGTGGACGACGGCGTCCACCCGCCTGCCGTCCAGCGCCCTCGCCAGTGCTTCGCGGTCGGCGGCGTCGCAGGCGACGAAGTCCACGGTGGCGCCGAGATCGGTGAGCGCGGTCTCCAGTTCCGCCGCTCCCGGCGCGGCGGATCCGCTCCGGGACAGCAGCACCAGGTTCCGGATCCCGTGCTCGGCGGCCAGATGCCGGGCGACGGCCGTACCGAGAGCCCCGGTCCCGCCGGTGATCAGCACCGTGTCCCCGGCGGAGATCGGGTACTCGCCGGTCACGACGGCGCGATGCCGGACGAGGCGGGGTACGAGTACCTGGCCGCCCCGCACCATGAGTTCCGGTTCACCGGCCGCGATCGCCCGCCACACCAGGTCTTCCGGCACGTCGATGTCGGAGTCGACGAGTACGAACCGGCCGGGGTTCTCCGACTGTGCCGAACGCACCAGGCCCCGGACAGCGGCGGCCGCGAGCTCGGCGTCCGCGTGGATGACCACGGCCAGCGGCGCCGCGTCTTCGTCCTTGACGTGGTCCTGCAGGCGGGCCAGTACGGTCGCCATCGACTCGGCGGGTGCCTCCCAGACCTCCACCGGCATCGGGGTTCCGGACGGCAGCTCCGCCGGTTCCCAGTCGACCCGGTACAGGGAATCCGAGGCCGCTCCGGCACTGCTGATGTCCACAGAGGACACCGGACGCAGGGCCACCTGGCCGACCGAGGCCACCGGCGCCCCGGTCAGGTCGGTCAGTGCGAGCGACACCGAGTCGGTCCCCGCCGGGGTGACCGTCACCCGCAGCGCGGTCGCACCACTGGCGTACAGCTGGACGTCGGTCCACGCGAACGGCAGCCGCGTGCGGCCGTCGTCGCCGATCGCGCCGGAGAAGGCGAGTGCGTGCAGGGCGGCGTCCAGCAACGCGGGATGCACACCGAACCCGGCACCGTCGACGTCCTTGGGCAGCGAGACCTCGGCGAACACCTGGTCACCACGCAGCCACGCGGCACTCAGTCCCGCGAACACCGGTCCGTAGTCGAGCCCTGCCTCGGCGAGCCCCGGGTAGAGCTCGCTCACGTCGACCGGCTCCGCGTCCGGCGGCGGCCAGGCGGTGACGTCCCCCGGGCGGACCTGCCCAAGGGCGAGCGATCCGGTCGCGTGCCGGAGCCAGGTGCCACCCTCGCGGCGCGAGTGCACCGAGATCCGGCGGTCGGCCCCGGCTTCGACCCGCAGCAGCACGCCTTCGTCGTCGGGCAGGACGAGCGGGGCCTCGATGGTCAGCTCCTCGACCAGATCGCAGCCGAGCTGGTCACCGGCCGCGACGGCCAGGTCGACGAACGCCGTCCCCGGTACGAGCACCGAGCCGAGCACCCGGTGCTCGGCGAGCCACGGATGCGTCCGCACCGAGATCCGGCCGGTCAGCACCACGCCACCGGATTCCGGCAGTTCGACCACCGCGCCGGTCAGCGGATGTTCCGCGACACCGAGGCCGAGATCGCGTGCCGCACCCGGCGCGATACCTTCGTCGAGCCAGTAGTGCTCGCGCTGGAAGGGATACGTGGGCAGATCCACCCGGGTACCGCCACGCCCGGCGAACACCCCGGCCCAGTCGAGCCCGGCACCACGCACGTGTGCCTCGCCCAGCGCGAGGGTGTAGCTCGCGGCCTCACCCCGGTTCGTCCGCAACGCGGGCAGGAACGCGATCCGGTCGGTGCACGCGCGGCCCATCCCGCTCAGCACCCCACCCGGCCCCAGCTCGACGACGGTGGTGACCCCCTCGGTCTCCAGCACCGCCACTCCGTCCGCGAACCGGACCGCTTGCCGCACATGGGAAACCCAGTACTCCGGGTCGCACAGCTCACCGGCCACGACCTTCCCTGTCAGATTCGACACGACCGGGATCTCCGGCTCGGAGAAGGTCACTTCCCCGGCCACCGCGCGGAATTCCGCCAGCATCGGTTCCATCCGGTGGGAGTGGAACGCGTGGCTGACCTGTAGACGCTTCACCCGGCGGCCCTCGAAAGCCTTCTCCACCACCGCGACCGCGTCCTCGTCACCGGACACCACCACGGACGCCGGACCGTTCACCGCCGCGATGTCCACCCCGGCCACCAAGGCCTCGACGACCTCGGCCTCGGTGGCTTCAATCGCCAGCATCGCCCCACCGGACGGCAGCGCCTGCATCAACCGGCCCCGGGCCGCGACCAGCTTGGCGGCGTCCGGAAGCGACAGCACACCGGCGACATGGGCGGCGGCCAGCTCACCGATCGAATGCCCGCCGACCAGATCCGGTGCCAGGCCCCAGGATTCGGCGAGCCGGAACAACGCGACCTCGACGGCGAACAACCCGGCCTGCGTGTACATCGTCCGGTCCAGCAGCTCCGGCCGCTCGAAGACGACCTGCCGGATCGGCTCGGGCAGATACCGGTCGAGTTCCTCGCCCACCGCGTCCAGCGCGGCCCGGAACACCGGGAAGGTCTCGTACAGCTCGCGTCCCATACCGGCGTGCTGCGCACCCTGACCGGTGAACACGACCGCGAGTTTTCCTTCGCTCGCTTGGCCTTCGACCACCACCGGGTCGGGACTGCCGTCGGCCAGCGCGGCCAGGCCCCTGGTCAGCTCGGTCGCGGAACCGGCGAGTACCGCGCGATACTCGAACCGAGAGCGCGACAACGCCAGCGACCGGCCGACGTCCACCGGCGAGGCCGTGACCCCGGCCAGTTTCCCGGCTTGAGCCCGCAACGCGCTCTCCGACTTCGCCGACAGGACCCACGGGACGACGTCCGTCGCGACGACCGGAGAGTCCGAAGTGGACACTTCCGGTCCGGCCTGCTCAAGGATCACGTGGGCGTTCGTCCCGCTGATCCCGAACGACGACACCGCGGCCCGGCGCGGCCGATCCACCGACGGCCAGACCCGCTCCTCGGTCAGGAGTTCCACCGCGCCGTCCGACCAGTCGACGTGACTCGACGGCTTGTCGACGTGCAGTGTCTTCGGCAGGACACCGTGGTGCATGGCCAGTACCATCTTGATGATGCCCGCGACACCGGCGGCGGCCTGCGTGTGCCCGATATTCGATTTCACCGATCCCAGCAGCAACGGCTGGTCCCCGGCCCGGTCCCGGCCATAAGTGGCCAGCAGCGCCTGCGCCTCGATCGGATCGCCGAGGCGGGTCCCGGTTCCGTGTGCCTCCACGACGTCGACGTCGGTCGTCGTCATCCCGGCGTCCGCCAGCGCCTGGCGGATCACTCGCTGCTGCGAGGGACCGTTCGGCGCCGTCAACCCGTTCGACGCACCATCGGAGTTCACCGCGGAACCACGCACCACGGCCAGCACCTGGTGACCGTTCGCCCGCGCATCCGACAGGCGCTCCAGAAGCAGCAGGCCGATCCCCTCCGACCAGCCCGTCCCGTCGGCGGCGTCGGCGAACGATTTGCACCGGCCGTCCGCGGCGAGGCCGCGCTGCCGGGAGAAACCCACGAACGTGTCCGCGGTCGGCATCACGGTGACGCCGCCGGCCAGCGCGAGGGTGGCCTCACCGCGCCGCAGTGCCTGCACGGCCCAGTGCAAGGCGACCAGCGAAGACGAGCACGCCGTGTCGACGGTGACCGCCGGACCTTCCAGCCCGAGGGTGTAGGAGACCCGGCCGGAGGCGACACTGCTCGCGCTCCCGTTGCCGACGAACCCTTCCAGTTCGGCGGGCACGGAGAGCAACCTGGCCGCGTAGTTGTGGTACATCAGGCCGGTGAACACCCCGGTTTTGCTGCCCCGCAAGGAAACCGGGTCGATCCCCGCCCGCTCCAGCACCTCCCAGGACGCCTCCAGCAGCAGCCGCTGCTGCGGATCCATCGCCAGTGCCTCACGCGGCGAGATCCCGAAGAACCCGGCGTCGAATTCGGCCGCGTCGTGCAGAAAACCGCCCTCGCGGGCATACGTGGTCCCGGCGTGGTCCGGGTCGTCGTCGACGAGCGTGTCGAGACTCCAGCCGCGATCAGTGGGGAACGGGGTGATCCCGTCGCCGCCGTCCGCCAGCAGCCGCCAAAAGTCCTCAGGCGACGCGACGCCGCCCGGGTACCGGCAGCTCATCGCGACAATCGCGATGGGCTCGTCGATCTCGGCGCGCGTCACCGGTTCCGCAGTCGTCTCGGCCTCGGCCCCGAACAGCTCCGTGAGCAGCTGTGTCACCACGTCGGCCGGGGTCGGGTAGTCGAAGACCAGGGTCGCGGGCAGCCGCAGCCCGGTCACCGCGGTCAGCTGGTTGCGGAGTTCGACGGCGGTCAGCGAGTCGAATCCCAGATCCTTGAAGGGCCGCTGGGCGCCGACCACCTCGGTCCCGGTGAAGCCGAGGACGGTCGCGGCGTTGACCCGGACCAGGTCGAGCAGGGTGGCGCGGCGCCGGTCCGCGGCCAGTGGCGTCAGCTCGGCGAGCAGGCTCGCGGCCTGGTCACCGGCCTGCGCGCCGGCGGCGGTCCGGCGTGCCGGGCCGCGGACGAGGTTACGCAGCAAGGGTGTCATCGGCGCGGACGCCGGGTCGAACCGCATCGGCAGGACCACGGCGTGCGCGGAAGCACCCGCGACGTCGAACAGCGCCAGACCGTCTTCCGTGGCGAGCGGCGAGATCCCGCCGCGGCTCATCCGGGCCACGTCGGTACCGGCGAGACCGCCGGTGATCGCGCTCTCCCGCGCCCACGGCCCCCACGCCAGCGACACACCGGGCAGACCCGCCGCCCGGCGGTGCTGGACGAGTGCGTCCATGAACGCGTTGGCGGCCGCGTAACCGGCTTGTCCCGCGTTGCCGAGGACACCGGCGGCGGAAGAGAACACCACGAAGGCGGCGAGATCGGCGTCCTCGGTCAGCTCGTGGAGGTGCACCGTCGCATCGACCTTCGGCCGCAGGACCGGGGAAACCCGTTCGGCGGTGAGCGACTCCAGGATGCCGTCGTCGATCACCCCCGCCGTATGCACCACGGCCGTCAGCGGGTGTTCCGCCGGGATGGCGTCCAGGACACGGCGCAGGGCCTCGCGGTCCCCGACGTCGCATGTCTCGATCTTCACCTCGACGCCGTGCGCGATCAGCTCGGCTTCCAGCTCGACGGCACCCAGTGAGGACCGCCCGCCGCGGCTGGTCAGCACGAGACGGCGGACACGGTGGTCGGCGACGAGATGCCGGGCGACCAGCCCGCCGAGGGTGCCGGTGCCACCCGTGATCAACACGGTGCCCTCGGGGTTCAGTTCCGCCGCGCCGTTGGACGGCACCTCGGTGCGTACCAGCCTGGGCACCAGGATCTCGCCGTCCCGTACGGCCAGTTCGGTTTCGTCCGCGGGCCACGCGGTGGGTGTCGACGTCCACTCGTCGACGTCGACCAGGACGAAGCGGCCGGGGTTCTCCGCCTGCGCCGACCGCACCAGGCCCCAGACCGCCGCGTTGACCAGATCCGTCACGTCCTCGCCGGGCCGGACCGCGGTGGCGTTCCTGGTGACGAAGACGAGTTTCGCGTGCTGGAACCGCGTCTCGGCGAGCCAGCTCCGGGCGGCCGTCAGTGCACTGTGGACGGAGGCGTGCACCGCGCGGCCGCCGTCGAGCGAAGTGCCTTCCGGCAACGGGAAGAAGACCAAGTCCGGCACGTCTCCGGGCAGCGCCTCCAGGCTTTCGGCGACGATCCCGCCGAGCGCCAGCGTCACCGAGCCGATCACCGCGACATCCGTCTCGGCCGTACCCGTCGAAGCGGGAACCCAATCGAGATGGAACAGGTTCTTGTGCGGACGTGCGACGCCCCGGTCGTCCTGGGAGACCTCGCGGAAGATCAGCGAGTCCACCGACGCCACCGGCGCTCCCGCCGGGTCGGCGACCTGGATCGTCACCGCGCCGTGGGCGGCGGGCCGGATCCGCACCCGCAACGCGGACGCGCCGCTCGCGAACAGGCGCACACCGGTCCACGCGAAGGGGATCTTGGCGCGCTGGCCGTCCTCGACGGGCTCACCCATGCCGATGGCGTGCAACGCGGCGTCCAGCAACGCGGGATGCAGACCGAAGGTGTCCACAGTGGACCCTTCGGGCAGGGCCACCTCCGCGAACACGTCGGTTCCCGCACGCCAGGCGGACCGCAGGCCACGGAACGCCGGGCCGTAGCCGAAGCCCGCCTCCTCCAGTTCCGCGTAACGGCTCTCGACGTCCAGCGCCTGTGCACCCGGCGGCGGCCATTCGGTGAGGCCGAAGTTCGCCGATGCCGCACCGGCGGTCGCGAGGAAGCCCGCGGCGTGCCGCAGCCACGCGCCGCCCTCGGTCCGTGAGTGCACGGTGAACGCCCGGCGGTCCTGCCGGTCGGCCGGGGCGACGGTGACGCGCAGGTCGGCGTCGTCCTCGTGGACGACGAGCGGGTTCTCCAAGGTGAGCTCGTCGATCACGCTGGAGCCGGCCTGGTCGCCGGCCGCGATGACCAGGTCCACGAACGCGGTTCCCGGCAGCAGGACCTCGCCCCGGACCCGATGGTCGGCGACCCAGCGCTGGGTGCGTGACGAGATCCGGCCGGTCAGCACGGTGTTCCCGTCGTCCGGCAGCTCGACGGCCGCGCCCGCCAGCGGATGCCCGGTCGCGATCTGGCCGAGCGTGCCCGGTTCGCCGGTGCTCGGGGCCGGTTCCAGCCAGTAGCGTTCGTGCTGGAAGGCGTAGGTCGGCAGGTCGATCCGCCGTCCACCGCGACCGGCGAACACCCCGGTCCAGTCCAGCCGCGTGCCGCGGACGTGGGCCTCACCCAGCGCCTGGGTGAACGTCTGGACCTCGGAACGTCCGGGGCGCAACGCGGGCAGGAAGACCGCGTCTTCCGTGCACGACTGGCCCATGCCGGACAGCACGCCACCGGGACCGAGCTCGATCACCGTCGTGACGCCGTCGGCCACCATCGCCGCGACCCCGTCCGCGAACCGGACCGCTTGGCGCACATGGGAAACCCAGTACTCTGGGTCGCGGACATCTCCGGTCGACACCACTGGAATCTTCGGAGCGTGGAACTCCAAGCTCTTCGCGACCGCGTGGAACTCGGCCAGCATTGGCTCCATCAAGTGCGAATGGAACGCATGACTGACCTGGAGCCGCTTGACCCGGCGCCCCGCGAAAACCCTCTCCAGCTCGGCGATCCCGGCCTCGTCACCGGACACCACCACCGACGCCGGACCATTCACCGCAGCGATGTCCACCCCGGACACCAGGTTCGCGACGACCTCGGCCTCCGTTGCTTCGACGGCCAGCATCGCGCCACCCGTCGGCAAAGCCTGCATCAGACGACCACGAGCAGCGACCAAAGTCGCGGCGTCCGGGAGCGACAGCACTCCCGCGACGTGAGCGGCGGCCAGCTCCCCGATCGAATGACCCGCGACGAAGTCCGGCTTCAGACCCCACGACTCGGCCAGCCGGAACAAAGCGGTCTCGACGGCGAACAACCCGGCCTGGGTGAACAGCGTCCGGTCCAGCAGATCCGCCTGCTCGAACACAACCCGCTGGATCGGCTCGGGCAGCTGCCGGTCCAGCTCCAGGCACACCGCGTCGAACGCGTCCCGGAACACCGGGAACGCCTCGTACAGCTCACGTCCCATCCCGAGCCGCTGCGCGCCCTGGCCGGTGAAGACGACCGCGAGTTTGCCGGTGGCCGCGCTCCCCCGGCTCACCGCCGGATCGGGTTCGCCCGCCGCCAGCGCGGCCAAGCCCCGGGTCAGATCGCCGGTGAGCACGGCCCGGTACTCGAACCGGGACCGCGACAACGCCAGCGAAAGTCCCACGTCGACCGGATCCAGGTCAGCGACCGACTTCAGCCGCACCGCCTGATCCCGCAGCGCCGCCTCGGACTTCGCGGACAACACCCACGGGACGACGTCGGTCGAAACCACCGCGGTGTCCGAGGTGGACTCTTCCGGCTCCGCCTGCTCGATGATCACGTGCGCGTTGGTCCCGCTGATCCCGAACGACGAAACCCCGGCACGCCAAGGGCGGTCGACCGACGGCCATGGCGTCGGTTCGGTCACCAGCGCGACCGAACCCTTCGTCCAGTCCACATGGCTGGACGGCTTGTCGACGTGCAAGGTCTTCGGCACGACACCGTGCCGCATGGCGAGCACCATCTTGATGATCCCGGCCGCACCCGCCGCGGCCTGCGTGTGCCCGAAGTTCGACTTCACCGAGCCCAGCAGCAAAGGGGCTTCACGATCCTGGCCGTAGGTGGCCAGCAGGGCGCGTGCCTCGATCGGATCGCCGAGGCGGGTACCGGTTCCGTGTGCTTCGACGACGTCGACGTCGGCCGTCGTCATCCCCGCGTCCGCGAGGGCCTGCCGGATCACCCGCTCCTGCGAGGGGCCGTTCGGCGCGGTGAGCCCGTTGGACGCGCCGTCGGAGTTCACCGCCGAACCACGGACCAAGGCCAGCACCTGGTGACCGTTGGCCTTGGCGTCCGACAGCCGCTCCAGCAGTACCACGCCGACGCCTTCACCCCAGCCGGTGCCGTCGGCCGCCTCCGCGAACGGCTTGCACCGGCCGTCCGGGGCGAGGCCACGTTGCCTGCCGAACTCGAGGAAGGCGCCGGGGGTGGCCAGCACGGCGACGCCACCGGCGAGCGCGAGCGAGGATTCCCCCTTGCGCAGTGACTGGCACGCGAGATGCACGGCGACGAGCGCGGACGAGCAAGCGGTGTCCACGGTGATGGCCGGTCCTTCCAGGCCGAGCACATAGGAGACCCGACCGGAAACCACCGAAGTCTGGGATCCCGCGAGGAAATACCCTTCCGTTCCCTCGGGTGCCTCTCGGGCGTCCACTCCGTACTCCTGCGCGGACGCGCCGACGAAGACGCCGGTCTTGCTGCCACGCAAGGAAACCGGGTCGATCCCGGCCCGTTCGAAGGTCTCCCACGCCGCTTCCAGCACGATCCGCTGCTGCGGGTCCATCACCAGCGCCTCACGCGGGCTGATGCCGAAGAATGTCGGGTCGAAGTCCCCGGCGCCCGCCAGCAGACCGCCCTCGGTGGTGTAGGTCTTGCCGGGTTTCCCGGGCTCCGGGTCGTAGATCCCGGCGACGTCCCAGCCGCGGTCGGCCGGGAACTCGGTGATGGTGTCGAGGCCCTCGGCCAGTACCCGCCACAGGTCCTCGGGTGTGCGTGCCCCGCCGAACCGGCAGTTCACCGAGACGATGGCGATCGGCTCGTCGTTCGCGGCGGCCGTCGTGGTGACAACGGCCGCGGGCACGTCCGCGCCGACGGTCTCGGCCAGCAGCAACCGGGCGACGGCCGTGGTGCTGGGGTGGTCGAACACCAGCGTCGCGGGCAGCTTCACCCCGGTCGCCGCGGCGAGCTGGTTACGCAGCTCCAGCGCGGTCAAGGAGTCGAACCCGAGATCACGGAACGCGGTGTCCGGGTCGATTCGCCCGGCACCACTGTGACCCAGTACGGCGGCGGCCACCTCGCGGACGAGTTCCTGGACCACGGAAAGCCTGTCGGCCTCCGCGACCGTCGACAGGGTCGCGGCCAGCCCGCCGACGACCTCGGCCGCCTCGACGGCGTCGGCAGCCAGGAGTTCCCGCGCCTCCGGCAGGTCGTCGAACAGCGGACGCGGGCGCGCGGCCCGGAAACCCGGCAGGAACCGGCTCCAGTCCATGTCGGCGACCGAAACGAACGTGTCGTCGAGTTCGACCGAGCGCATCAGGGCGGACACCGCGGTTTCGGGGTCCATCAACCGCATTCCGCGGCGGACGACGAAGTCTTCCTCGCCCGCCCGCATCATGCCGCTGCCGCCGCCCCACACACCCCAGGCAATGGACGTGGCGGCGCGGCCGCGTGCGCGGCGTTGTTCGGCGAGGGCGTCGAGGAAGGCGTTGCCCGCCGCGTAGGCACCCTGTCCGGCGGCGCCCCAGACGGCCGCGTTGGAGGAGAACAGCACGAAGGCGTCCAACGGTGTGTCGCCGAGGAGTTCGTCCAGATTGACCGCGCCGGCGACCTTTCCGGTCACCACGGCGGCGATCTCGTCCGCGCCGGTGTCCGCGAGGTAGGCGAGGTCGCCGACCCCGGCGGCGTGCACGACGGCGGTCAGCGACTCGTCGCCAAGGCCCGCGAAGACGTCGGTGAGCGCGTCGCGGTCTGCGGCGTCACAGGCGACGACGGTGGCCCGTGCACCCAGTTCGCCGAGCTCGGCGACCAGTTCCGCGGCACCCGCCGATTCCGGGCCGCGCCTGCTGGTCAGCACCAGGTGTTCGGCTCCGTCACGCGCCAGGCGGCGGGCGACGTGCTTGCCGAGCGAGCCGGTGCCGCCGGTGATCAGGATGGTGCCCCGCGGGGTCCACCGGGTGCGGGCGGGCTGCCCGGCTTCGGCCCGGATCAGCCTGCGGACGAGGATTCCGGCCGGGCGGACGGCGAGCTGATCCTCGTCGCCGAGACCGGCCAGCACGGCGATCAGGCGCTCCGCGGTCTTTTCGTCGGCCGCTTCCGGCAGATCGACCAGGCCACCCCAGCGCTCCGGATGCTCCAGCCCGATCACGCGGCCGAGGCCGCCGACCTGGGCCTGCCAGGGGGCGGCCGGGAGGTCGGCGCGGCCGACCGAGACGGCGTGGCGGGTGGCGATCCACAGCGGCGCCCGCACGGCCGCGTCGCCGAGGGCCTGGGTGAGGACGGCCGTGCCGATCACCGCGGCACCGACGGCCGGGTGGTCCGGATGGGGACGCTCGTCGAAAGCCAGTAGCGACACCACTCCCTGGATCTCGGGGTGGTCTTCGAGCGCGTCCGTGATCAGGCGGGTCCACGTGTCCCGGCCGGCGATCGCCGGGTCGACGCCGAGCACGACGGCTTCCGCGCCGTGCGCGACGAGTGCCCTCGGGACCTCGGCCGTCCAGTCGCCGGGCTCGCCGTCCGGCGTGACGACCAGCCACGTCCCGGTCAGCTGAGCCGTTCCGCCTCCCTGCACGGGTTTCCAGGTAATCCGGTAGCGCCAGCTGTCCACTGTGGAGTCTAGACGGCTCTTGCGGCGCCACTCGGACAGTGCGGGCAGCAGCGTGCCGAGTGAGGTACGCCCGGTCTCCGTGCCGACGTCCAGCGTGTCGACGAGTGCCTCGATGTCGTGCCGCTCGACGTACTCCCAGAACAGCTTGCTGTCGGTGTCCTCGCCGGGCGCGAACGCCGTGGTCGCGTCGAGCCAGTAGCGCTCGTGAGCGAACGGGTAGGTGGGCAGGCCGGATTCCACCGGGCCCTCGCCGAGCAGCACTGTCCAATCAGGAGTGACACCTGCTGTGTACGCCCGCGACAACGACTTCAGGAACGTGGGGACATCGGCTGATTTCCGCGTCACGGTCGGCACCACGGCCGCGTCCGACCCGGCCGCTTCCAGGCATTCCTGGATCGGGACGGTGAGCACGGGATGCGGGCCGACCTCGATGAAGGGCCCGAAGCCGTCGCCCGCCAGTGCGGTGACGGAATCGGCGAGCCGCACCACGCCGCGAAGGCTCTCGAACCAGTAGTCGCCGGTCAGCGCGGATCCGGGAACCACCTCCGCACGGGCGGTCGAGAACATCGGGATTTCACCGTCTCGCGGTTCGATGCCGTCGAGCATCGGCGCGAACTCGCCGCGGACGGCCTCCACGTGGGCGGAGTGGGACGCGTAGTCGATCGGGACCAGGCGGGCGGGGATCCCCTCGGCGGTGCAGGCGGCGACGAATCCGGTCACCGCCGCGGTGTCCCCGGTGACCACTGTCGACAAAGGACTGTTGACGGCGCCGATCCCGATCCCCTCGGTACCGGCCAGCCTGGCCCGGACCTGGTCCACGGTCAGGGGAATCGAGGCCATGGTGCCGGTCCCCGCGAGAGACATCAGCACCCGGGACCGCAGTGCGACGACCTTGACGGCGTCCGGCAGCGACAGGGCTCCAGCGACACACGCCGCCGCGACCTCGCCGAGGGAATGCCCGGTCACCGCGGCGGGGGTCACCCCGTACGAACGCCAGACCGCGGCCAGCGACACCATCACGGCGAACAACGCGGGCTGCACGACGTCCGCGCGTTCGACCGATGGCGCGCCGTCGATACCCCGGAGGACGTCCAGTAGCGACCAGTCCACCCAACGGCGCAATTCCTGATCGCACTCCATCAGCCGTTCGGCGAACACCGGCGACGCATCCAGCAACTCGACACCCATGCCCAGCCACTGCGCGCCATAGCCGGGGAACACGAACACCGGCCGGGCGCCGCGGGCCACCCCGGTCACGCCTGGACCACCGTCGGCCAGTGACCGCAGACCGGCGGCGAAGTCTTCCCGGGTGGAACCCACGACCGCCGCCCGATGCGGCAGCGAAGCCCGCGAACCCGCCAGCGCACGCGCGACCTCGGCGACGTCCACCTCGGACTCGTCCGCGAACTCCGCGAGGCGACCGGCCAGCGACCGGAGGCCTTCGCCATCCCGCGCCGAGAACACCCACGGCACGACGTCGGGCGAGTTCGCCGGAACAGCTTCGATTTCCGGAGCCTGCTCCAGGATCACATGCGCGTTCGTCCCGCTGATCCCGAACGACGACACCGCCGACCGGCGTGCTTCCCCGGTCCACTCCCTGGCTTCGGTCAACAGCGACACCGCACCCGCCGACCAGTCGATCTTCTGGGACGGCGTGCCCACGTGCAGGGTCCGCGGCATCAGGCCGTGGCGCATCGCGAGCACCATCTTGATCACGCCGCCGACGCCCGCGGCGCCCTGGGTGTGCCCGAGATTGGACTTGAGCGAGCCGAGCCACAGTGGACGGTCGGCCGGGCGGTCCTGACCGTACGTCGCCAGCAGCGCCTGCGCCTCGATCGGGTCACCCAGCGTCGTGCCGGTGCCATGCGCCTCGACGACGTCGATCTGGTCGGCCGAAAGCCGCGCGTTCGCCAGCGCGGCACGGATCACCCGCTGCTGGGACGGACCGTTCGGCGCGGTCAGTCCGCTGCTGGCGCCGTCGGAGTTCACCGCCGAACCCCGGATGACGGCCAGCACCTGATGCCCGTTGCGCCGCGCGTCCGACAGCCGCTCCAGCACGATCATGCCGACGCCCTCGGAGAACCCGGTGCCGTCCGCGTCGTCGGAGAAGGACTTGCAGCGGCCGTCCGGCGCGAGACCGCGCTGCCTGCTGAAGTCGATGTAGGTGTCCGGTGTGGACATCACGGTGACACCACCCGCCAGCGCGAGATCGCCTTCGCCATGACGCAGCGACTGGACCGCGAGATGCAGCGCGACCAGCGAGGACGAACAGGCGGTGTCGACGGTCAGCACCGGACCTTCGAGACCGAGCGTGTAGGCGATCCGGCCGGAAGTGACACTGTAGGCGTTGCCGCTGCTGAGATACCCCTCGACGTCGTCGGGAACGGCGCCGAGCCGGGCCGCGTAATCCTGGTACATCACCCCGGCGAACACCCCGGTCCGGCTGCCACGCAACGCGACCGGGTCGAGCCCGGCCCGCTCGACGGCCTCCCAGGACACTTCGAGCAACTGCCGCTGCTGCGGATCCATCGCCACCGCTTCCCGCGGCGAGATCCCGAAGAAGGCGGGGTCGAACTCGGCGGCGTCGTGCAGGAATCCACCGCCGCGGGCGTAGAACGTGCCGGTGTGGCGCGCGTCGGGGTCGTAAAGCCGGTCGAGGTCCCAGCCGCGGTCGGCCGGGAACGGCGTGATCGCGTCCCCGCCGCCTTCGAGCAGCCGCCACAGATCTTCCGGCGAGGTCACGCCACCAGGGAAACGGCAGGCCATGCCGACGACGGCGATCGGCTCGTGCGGCCGGTCCTCGGCCTGGCCGAGACGCTGCCGGGTCTGGTGCAGATCGGCTGTAACCCGCTTGAGGTAATCGCGAAGCTTCTGCTCGTTCTGCGTCAAAGCAACCTCTCCCACACGGCGGCGCGCACCCCCAGGTGCGTTACGTGAATCGCGGCGACACGACGCGGGTGAAAGCAGTCCTGTTGCCGGCACCCTCAAGCTAGGAGGGACGAACGCGCGCTGACACCCCTAGCCGCACCCCTGGCCCCCCTTAGCGCCGGGCACCCCGCGTTGGGTCGCGCGGGGTGTGCCCCGCCCCCCCGCCGGGGGCCAGGGGAGGGGGCGAGAAGAGCCCGGCAGGAAAGAAACGGTGACC
>NZ_JBFBBY010000025.1:0-74800 GCF_040682875.1 Amycolatopsis sp. NPDC051071
AGGCGCAAGGAAGGGGGCCTTCCTGTACTGGGGAAGGTGTGAAGGTCGAGTTTCTCCGGCTGAGCCGAGGGAAGGGGTCCTTCACGCGCCGCCGTGGTGACTGGAGGTGCGAACGGCCCAAATCACTCACGAGCCACCGCGGGAAGCAGGTCCAGCACGGACGTCCATGGCGCTTCCGGGGTGAGGCGCACGGTGGTGACTCCGGCGGAGGCGAGCGTGTCGAGATGCCGCTGCCAGGCCGGGTGGTGCACCCGGGTGTCCTGGATCTGGTAGCCCAGCACGATCGTGATACCCGGCGTGCCGAGGACGTCGCCGAGTAGGGTCAGCGCCTGGTTGTCGGCGATGCCGAGCGCGAGTTTCACCACGGAATTCGCGGACGCGGGCGCGAACAGGAACACCGTGGGATCCGGATGCGGGCGGGGTTCGCCGGGCAACCGGGAAGCGCTGCGGACCGGCAGATCGGTGACCTTCTCCAGGTCGCCGATCCCGCCGGTCGTCTCCAGCCAGCGGGCCGCGGTCGGGGTCAGCGTGATCGCGAGTTCCCAGCCCCGGTCCGCGGCCGGTTCCGCGAGCTGCGCGGCGAACCGGGTGTCCAGTCCACCGCACGAGCTCGCGACCAGGCCGAGCACCCTGCTCACCCGGCGGTGTCCGGCTTCCGCAGGACCGCGCAGAACATCGCGTCGGTGCCGTGGCGGTGCGGCCACAGCTGGACGTATGGGCCGTCGCCGAGCTGCGGGACACCGGGGAAGAACTCCCGCGCGTCGACGACCTCGGCACCGGCGCGGCGCGCGGTCTCCCCCACGACGCCTTCGGTCTCGGCCAGATGCGGCGAGCAGACGACGTAGGTGACGATGCCGCCGGGGCGGGCCAGGTCCAGCGCCGCGGTGATCAGCTGGCCCTGCAGTTTCGTCAGATCCGAGATGTCGCTGGGCTGACGGCGCCAGCGTGCCTCCGGACGGCGTCGCAGCGAGCCGAGGCCGCTGCACGGCGCGTCGACCAGGATCCGGTCGTAGCCCGGTTTCAGGTCGGTCTCGCGGCCGTCGGCGACGTGGATGGTCACCGGAAGCCCCTGGACGGCGTTCTCGATCAGCTTCGCGCGGTGCGGCGCCTTCTCGACGGCGTCGACGGTCGCGCCGCTGATCGACGCGAGCGCGCCCAGCAGCGCGGCCTTGCCGCCAGGGCCGGCGCACAGGTCGAGCCAGCGTTCGTCGGAGCCGGTGAGCGGGACCTTCGTGACGGCGACGGCGCACAGCTGGCTGCCCTCGTCCTGGACGGCGGCCAGCTTTTCCTTGATCGGCTCGACGTCACCGGGGTCACCGGAGCCCGCGGGCATCCGGACGCCGTAGGGCGAGTACGGGGCGACGTCACCGCCGGTGATGGCGGCCAGCTCGTCGGCGCTGATCTCGCCGGGCCGGGCGACCAGGTGGACGTCGGGCCGTTCGTCGTCGGCTTCCAGAGCCGCCTTCAGTTCGGCTCCCTTGTCCCCCAGCGCTTCCGCGAACGACCGCGCGACCCAGCGCGGATGCGCCGTCCGCAGCGCGTAGGCGCCGATCGGATCGACGGCCTCGTCCGGGGCCAGTTCGTTCAGCCAGGTCTCTTCGTCCTTTTCGGACACCGAACGCAGCACCGCGTTGACGAAACCCGCGATCCAGGAACCGACCTCGGCGCGAACGAGGTCCACAGTGGACCCGACGGCGGCGTGCTCGGGGATACGGGTGCGCAGCAGCTGGTACGCGCCGAGGCGCAGCCCGTCCAGCACGATGGCGTCCACCTTGGCCAGCGAGCGGTCGACGAGGCAGGCCTCGATGACGGCGTCCAGCATGCCGACCGCGCGGCAGGTCCCGTAGGTCAGTTCGGTGGCCAGCGCGGCGTCCCGGCCGGAGATCCGGCGGGTGCGCAGCAGTTGCGGCAGCACCAAGTTCGCGTACGCGTCGTCTTCCCGGACGGCGCGCAGGACGTCGAAGGCGACCTGACGGGCCGGGTCGATCTCCGGCGGGCGGCTGGGCCCTTCCTTACGCGGGCCCGGACGGCCTCGCTCCGGCCTCGACGGCCGGCGTTCCCTACGCTCGTTCACTGCAGGCGCTCTCCTTGTTCGATCCTCGTACCACGCGCCCAATCGGTGGCCGCCATCCGCTTCTTGCCCTGCGCCTGCACTTCACCCAGCCGCACCGGTTTCGACGCCGTGCCGACCAGGACCCGCTTGCGTTCCACGACCAGTTCGCCCGGCGGGGGCCCCGGCTCGTCGACGACCGTCACCGGGCCGAGCTTCAGCCGCTCGCCGCGGAACTCCGCCCACGCACCCGGCTCCGGGGTGACCGCGCGAATCTGCCGGTCGACCGCCGCGGCCGGGTCGGCGAACGACACACGCGCGTCCTCGACGGTCACCTTTGGCGCGTAACTCACGCCCTCCGGGGGCTGCTCGACAGCGCGCAGCGTGCCGTCGGCGATACCGTCCATCGTGGACACGAGCAGCTTCGCCCCGGACTCCGACAGCCTACCGAGCAGCTCGCCGGCGGTGTCGGTGACGGCGATCCGCTCGGTGATCACGCCGTAGACCGGGCCCGCGTCGAGTTCCTTGACGATCCGGAACGTCGAGGCGCCGGTGATCTCGTCACCGGCGCGGATCGCGGCCTGTACCGGCGCGGCGCCACGCCACGCGGGCAGCAGCGAGAAATGCAGGTTGACCCAGCCGTGCTCCGGGATGTCGAGCGCGGCCTGGGGCAGCAGCGCCCCATACGCGACGACAGGGCACGCGTCGGGGGCGATCTCCGTGAGCCGGGAGAGGAACGCGGGGTCGCTCGCCTTGGGCGGGGTCAGCACCTCGATCCCGTGCTCGTCGGCCAGCGCGCCGATCGGTGACCGGACGACCCGGCGGCCGCGGCCCGCCTGCGCGTCCGGACGGGTCACGACGGCGACGACCTCGTGCTGCTCGGACGCGAGAAGCGCACGCAGCGACGGGACGGCGGGTTCGGGGGTGCCGGCGAAGACGAGGCGCATCAACGCACCTCCGCCGGGGGGGACGGGTACCTCTGACTGGGCGAACATCGCCGCTCAGTCTAGAAGGGCCCCGGTGCCGGGGCGCGCTCGCTGTCCCCTACCCCGTCGCGGATGTCTTGAAAGGGTCTTTCAGGACGAATTCTGCCTTGAAAGACCCTTTCAAGACACGGACCTGACCCGTCGCCGAAGGCCGGCCAGTCAAGTACCGCTGCCTCACCTCGCGTGAGCTGAAAAGGCCTTCCCCACGTCTTAAGCGGCGAAGGGCGCTTTCCCCGCATCGCATGCGGGAAAAGTGCCCATCAGCCCCGCCCTGTCCGACCTACCCGCGTGGCCAGGGCAGCACGACGGCAGCCGAGCCCCCGCCTCGCCGGGTCGGTTCGGCCGCGGCGAGCCAGCGCCCGTCCCGCAGCCGCTCGACGCCGGTCGCGGCGCCGATCTCCGCGGGCGCCGTCGAGAAGCCCTGCTGCTTGGCCTTCAGGATCGCGAGCACGTCGGCCTGGTCGAGGAATGACTGCTCCACCTGCGCGGCCGCCGAGTTCCGCTGCGACGCGCGCGGTTCGGCGATCGCGTCGACCAGCTTCAGGCCGCGGTCGATGCGGCCGGTCAGGATCTGCAGGACGGTGGTGATGATCGACGCGCCACCGGGCGAGCCGACGGCGAGCAGCGGTTTGCCGTGGTCGAGCACGATGGTCGGCGCCATCGACGAACGCGGCCGCTTGGCCGGGCCCGGCAGGTTCGGGTCAGGCACGCCCGGCGTCACCGGGGTGAACGAGAAGTCGGTCAGTTCGTTGTTGAGCAGGAACCCGCGGCCCGGCACGACGATGCCGCTGCCGCCCTCCTGCTCGATGGTCAGCGTGTAGGCGACGACGTTGCCCCATTTGTCGGCGACGGTGAGGTGCGTGGTGTTCTCGCCCTCGTACGGCGTCGGCGCCGCGTTCGTCCCACCGGCGCACGGCACCGGGTTACGCGGATCGGCGGGCGCGACCGGGCTGACCCCGGCCCGCGCGGGATTGATCAGGCACGCGCGGCTGTCGGCGAACTTCTGGCTGATCAGTTCCTTCGCCGGGACGTCCACGAAGGCTGGGTCGCCGATCCACCGGTTGCGGTCGGCGAAGGCGTACCGCGTCGACTCCAGGAAGTAGTGCAGGTAGTCGGCCTTCTCCAGCTTGCTCAGCTTCTGGTTCTCGAGGATGTTCAGCGCCTCGCCGACGGTCAGCCCGCCGGACGACGGCGCGGGCATGCCGTAGACGTCGAGACCGCGGTACTCGGTCTTGGTCGGCTTCCGCTCGACGACGCGGTACTTGGCGAGGTCGGCCGCGGTCAGGTCGCCGGGCCGCACGTTCACCGTCGAGGCGGGGTCGACCGGCGGCTTCCGCACGGTCTTCACCACGTCCGCGCCGATCGGGCCGCGATAGAGGGCGTCGGTGCCCTTCGCGGCGAGTTGCGCGTACGTACCGGCGAGGTCCGGGTTCTTGAATGTCGTGCCGACGGCGGGTGCCGCGCCGCCTGGCAGGTACAGCGACCGCGTCGAGGGGAACGTGGAGAAGCGGGCGGCGTTGTTGGTGATCTGGGTGTTGAAGGTCTGGTCGACGGTGAAGCCCTTGCGGGCGAGTTCCTCGGCGGGCTTGACCGCCTTCGCCAGCGACTTGGTTCCCCACTTGCGCAGGGCTTCCTGCCAGGTGGCGGGCGTCCCCGGGACGCCGACGCTCAGCCCGCTGGTGACGGCGTCGGCGAACGGGATCGCCTTGCCGTTCTCGACGAAGAGATTCTCGTTCGCGCTCGAAGGCGCGGTCTCGCGGCCGTCGAGGGTGTGCACCTTGCCGGTGCGCGCGTCGTAGTAGACGAAGAAACCACCACCGCCGACACCGGCGGAGAACGGGTCTGTGACGCCCAGCGCGGCGGCGGTCGCGACGGCCGCGTCGACGGCGTTGCCGCCCTCGCGCAGGATCTTCGTGCCGATCGCGGTCGCGTCCGCGTCGATACTCGACACCGCGCCCAGATAGCCGACGGCGACCGGTGACTTCGGTGTCGGTGGTGCCGCCGCCGCGATGCCCGGCACGGCTGCGCCGACGACGGCGGCGATCGCGGTGACTGCGGTGATGCGTCCCAAAGTGCTTCTGTGCGCGGCCATGGCGCGAGTCTGCCCCGCCTGTCCACCCCGGACAAGACCCGTCCAGACCTGCGAAGGTCGGTAGTGCGTGCCTGCCCTGATGAGAAGAATGCGGTCCATGAAGACTCCCGGCAGGCGATGGGGCGCGCTCCTCCCGCTGCTCATCGCTCTTCCCGTTCTCGCGGTCCCCGGCGTCGCGCAGGCCGAAAACGCGCGTAGCTGCTTCGACGACTCCGCGGCGATCACCGTCGAGGAGAAACGCCTCACCGCGACGCTGCCTTCCGGCGGCCCTGCGGTCGGCCCGGAACTCGTCCGGCTCGCGGGCTTCGACAAGCTCGTCTCCGACTTCACGTCGCGTCTCTGCGCGACCAAAACCACTCCGCGCGCCGAAAAGCTCGCGGAGACCGCCGGTGACGGGCTCTGGCGGACCGCCGTCGACCGCGCGCAGGGCCGCCGTCCCGGTCTCGGCAGCATCGACAAGGCCGACGACCGGCCGCTGTACTGGGCCCGCCTGCGGATGAGCAAGGCGCTGCGCCAGTGGACGCCACGCTTCCCTCTTTCGGCTTCCGCCCGCGCGGGACTGCTGAAGACGTTCGACCTCGGCGCCCGCGGCCTCGACGACTCCAGGTTCCCGCTCGGCCCGTCGACGCGCCGGGTGCTGGTGAGCGGGTTCGACCCGTTCACACTCAACGGCGCGGGCGTCCGCATCGCGAATCCGTCCGGCGCGGCCGCGCTGCACCTTGACGGCAAGGTGATCCAGACGCCGACCGGCCCGGCGCTGGTGCAGGCCGTGTCGTTCCCGGTGGTGTGGAGTTACTTCGACACCGGCATCGTCGAGGCGGCCTACGGCCAGGCGTTGAAGGGTCGCTTCCGGCGTCCGGAACTGATCATGACGATCAGCCAAGGCCGTCCCGGCCAGTTCGACATCGAACGGTGGGCCGGTGCCTGGCGCGGTGGTTCGCCGGACAACCTCGACGAGTCCGTCCGCGGCCAGGTCCCACCCGCGCGCGGCTGGCCGCAGCCGGACGTCCAGTTCATCGAAACCACGCTGCCGTACGAAAAGATGCTCGCCGCGCCCGCCGGGGCGTACCAGGTGCGGTACAACCAGGCGTTCTGCGTGTGGCCGGACAGCGGTCACCCGGGGGCGGGGACGGCGGTCTGCCGGACGGACGCGCCGAAGCCCGGCGAGATCGCGGCTTCCGGCGGCGGCGGCAATTACCTGTCGAATGAATCGATGTACAGAAGCAACCGCTTGCGGACCGGACTCGGCCTGACCGGGGTCGCGGGCGGGCATCTGCACACCCCCGTGCTCGGCACACCCGCCGATCCGGCGGCACTGACCGACGCCGGCTTCGAGGCACGGCGGGTCGCGATCTCCTCGCAGATCGTCAGCCTTCTGACCGCCGCACTGGGCGGCACCGCCACGAAACCCGCCACGCCCTCCACAGGCTCCACGGGCTCCGCGGCTCGCGCCGACGTCCTCGCCATCCCCGGCACGACGCTCTAGCCCCGGCGTTTCACACGCGCGTTTAGTCCTCTAGTTGCGGTGGTTCGGCATCGAACTACCGCAACCAGAGGACTACTTGCGGTGATCCGGATGCCGCTGGGCGCGTGGGCGGGGCTGGGAGCGGTTCCACGTGTTGCGAAGGGCACTTTGGCTGCATTTCAACTTAGGTTCCCAAACCATGAACGGAACCCAAGCAGATCAAGGTGCTGGACCTGCGGAAACGCGGGTCCAGCACTCCATCAATTCCCCTGTGTTGCCTGGCTCGTCGGCTAGACTCGGCGTGCACATGCAGGGGTCCAATGGCGACCACCGCCCGGCGAGATGCTGGGGGTTTGTTCGTGGGTAAGGCACTGAACCGCAGGCTGGCGCGGTCGATCACTGGGGAGCTTCCGCCGCTGTTCGCGGTGATCTACGCCAGGGCGTCGAACGAGACGAAGGCCCGGAAGGTCGCGGTGTCGACGCAGATCGCGGTCGGCCGCAAGTTCTGCGAGGACAACGGCATCACTGTCGTGGCGGTCCTGGTGGACAACAACCTCTCGGCATCGCGGTACGCGACCGAGGAGCGGCAGGACTACAACGAGGCGTTGCGCCTGTTGTCGACGGGGCGGGCGAATCTGCTGTGGACGTGGGAGAACTCGCGGGCTCAGCGCAATCTGTCGATGTTCGCCCGGCTGCGGGAGATCCTGGAGAAGGTCGGCGGCTTCTGGGCTTATGACGACCGGATCTATGACATGAACGATCCGGACGACCGGATCGACACCGCAGAGGATGCCGTCGACGCGGAACGGGAGTCGGAGAAGATCCGCAAACGGACCCGCCGGGGAGTCGAGGCCCGCGCGCTCGAAGGTTTGTGGGCTGGTCCGCTGGGCTACGGATACCGGATCGTCTATGACCAGCGGACGGGCGAGGCACATCGCGAGGTCGACCCGGAGACGGCGCCGATCGCGGAGGCGATCGTGGACCGGCTGATCGAGGAACCAAACGCGTCGGTGCTGGTACGGGAGCTGATCGAGGCGGGTGTGCCGTGCGCTCGCGGTCACGTGTGGCGGGCCGACCATGTGAAGAAGCTGCAACACCTGTCGAAGGACCCGCACGGCTGGGCGAAGCTCTTCGACTCGCTAACCACCGAGCAGCAGGAGGCCGCGTATGAGGCACTGGTTCGGGTGCGGGAAGACACGCCGTCGCAGGTCGCGCAGCAGCTGAACCGGGAACAGTGGGTGCATCCGCTGCCCGGGGAGTGGAATGTGTCCAAGGTCCGCAACATCGCGCTCAGCCCCGTGATCGCCGGGTTGCGGGTGTTCCGCAAAAAGATCATCGGCAAGGGCATCTGGCCGCCGATCATCAGCGATCGCACACGCGCGCTGATCGTGGCCCGCCTGGGCGATCCGAGCCGCAGCACGGTGCGCGACGGAACGCGGGTCAAGTACTTGCAGACCGGGATCCTGTTGTGCGGGATCTGCGAGACCCCGACCCGGTCCACTCCGCTGAACCGGGCGCGGCCCGGCTACCGCTGCCCCTCGGGGCATCTCACGCGGGACATGGAACGCACGGACGCCTATGTGGTGGAGGCGATGCTGACCCGGCTGGAGTCCGACGACGCGCGGGAACTGTTCCGCTACGAGGACCAGGCCGACGAGCTGACGAAGGCCGTCGCGACCGCTCGGGAACTGCGCGCCCGGCTGGACGGGTTCACCGACTCGGCCGCCAACGGCGGAATCGGCCCGGAACGGCTGTCCCGAATCGAGGCGAAGCTGGTGCCTCAGATCGAGGCAGCGGAGGAACGCGTGCGCCAAATTGGAGTGTCGCCGGTGGTGGCGGACCTTCTCGGCGCGGACGCCAGGACGGTGTGGGCGGGGCTGTCGCTGTCGCAACAGCGGGAGGTGCTGCGGGCGGTGGTCACTCCCCGCTTGCTGCCGACTAAGGGCGGGCGTGCACCGTTCAACCCGGACGACATCATGCTGACCTGGCTGGGCGCACCGGCAGCCATACCGGGCGTCGACGAGCCGTTCGACGATGCGGAGCTGCTCGCCGAGGTCAGCTGATACCGAGTAGGGCGTGGCCCCGGCATCCTGTGAGGATGCCGGGGCCACGTGCTGTCAGCCGACTGCTCGGCCCAGGTGGACCCGGCGCACGGTCGGGCCGAAGATGCAGGAAAGCCGGTCACGCTGAGCCGTGGTGAACGGCGGTGCGGTGGCCGCCGCAGCTCGGGCGGCCTGGAGAACGGCGGGGGTGAGCACGGAGGCCGGATCGGTGATCGCCGTGCCGGAACGGGTGTCAGCCACGGCCGGTCTCCCTGCCCTCGGTGGCCCGGTAACGGATGTCTCCGGCGGTCTCAGCGGGCACCAGCGGTGCCCCCTGCCGGGTACGGGGATCTACCAGCGGGGTGACCTTCCTTTCGGCGGACACCACCAGACCGAAGGTGGCCAGCAGGGTCACCAGGCCGGTGATCACACCGGTGACGGCGCCGCCCTGGTCGGTGGTGATCAGTCCGGAGCCGACGAGGCCGGACACGATCGCGGTGAGCGCGCCGACGATGGATCCGGCGACGCGCAGGGGGTAACGAGACACGGTGCTTACTCCTTGGGGTTTCGGGGTGGGAGGGAATCCAGGTAGTCGTAGGCGCGGACGAACGCGCGGGCGGTCTTCCAGGCCAGCCAGACGAACAGGACGAGCAGGAGCAGCCAGCCGCCGTTGCCGGTCACGGGATCGTCAGCCACTGGCCCGCCTGAATCCGGTCCGGATTTGAGATGTTGTTCCGCGCAGCCAGCGCGGCGACCGTGGTCCCGAACTGGGCGGCGATGCCCGAGAGGGTGTCGCCGGACCGGACTTGGTAGCGCTGTCCGCCCGGTGTGCCGCCGTGGATGCGGATCTTTTGCCCGGCGTAGATGCGGTTGGGGTTGGAGATTCCGTTGAGCGCGGCCAGAGCGGCCACGGTGGTGCCGTACCTCGCGGCGATACCTGAGAGGGTGTCGCCGGAGCGGACGGTGTAGATCTCGGTGTCGGCCGGTGGCGTCGGTGTCGGCGGAACCGGTTGCGGAGCCGGGGTGTTCCCGCCGTTGATGGTGAGGTGCGACAGCGCGAACTGTCCGATAGTGGCGTTGCGGTCGACGTGGCCGCCGATGCCGGGAACGGTTCCGCTCTGGGTGTGCTGGTGCAGCGCGAGTTTCGGATGTGTCCAGCCTGGATTGCCGGGGTTGCCGTTGTAGCGCGCGATCCAGAGGAGCACCCCGTCATCGGCCCACTTGCCGGGGTCGAGGACTCGGGTGAACCAGTCCAGGTTCGCGTAGACCAGGACGCGATGGACGCCGGTCGTGGCGCGCAGGCGTGCGATGAACCGCGGAATGAAGGCGTTGGCGGTGCCGCGCAGTTCGGCGGCTTCCATGTCGAGCATCGGCGCCATGGATCCGTTGGTGTGCAGGTTGTTCAGGCGCAGGTGGTTGGCGAAGTGATCGGCCTGGGCGTCCGGGTCGCCGGGCCGGGCGAAGTGATAGCCGCCGGGGACGACGCCGGCGAGGCGGGCGGCCGGGACGCGGGGGCCGCTGGTGCGGTCGGTGTAGCCGGTGCCTTCGGTCAGTTTGAACGAGCAGTAGGTGATTCCGTTGCCTCGCACGGCGTTCCAGTCGTGAACTGGGTTCCAGTGGGAGACGTCGATGCCGTAGTCGGTCAAGGGGTGGAGGGTCCTTTGGGTGGGCGGTTCATCTGGGCGCGCAGGGCGCCGACTTCGAGCAGCAGCCGCGCGTTCTCCTGGCGCACGGCGGACAGTTCGGTTTTCACGGCCGTCAGTTCGGCCAGGACGTCGCGGGTGTGCGTGGCGCGGTCTTTCAGCAGCGCCTGATACCCGGCGTGCAGCTCGGCCAGCGCCTGGTGATCGGCCGAGGTACGGGCGGTACGGATAGCGCGCCGCGCCGTAAGAAGGCCGGTGAGGGCACCGGTGGCGGGGCCGAGGAACGCGGCCAGCGCGGTGAGCCACTCGGCAGTCACGGGCGGCTCCAGGGGTCAGCGGCGGACGCGCAAGGTGAGCTGATCGGTCAGTCCGTTGCTGGTGTTGAGGGTGCGGCGGTGGCCGATGACGACGGCCGGGATGGGACCGCCGAGCCCGGACGGGTCCGCGATGGTGACCGGGTCGAGCAGCTGCCCGCGCGGATCGCCGGTGACGGTGATGTCTTTCAGGACAGTGGTAGGCCGGGCGAGATCGGCCAGGAGCGACGCCGCGATGGCCTGGGCCGAGTCCAGGGTCTGCCGGAACGGGTTATCCGGCACGGCCAGTGTCCGGTGTCCGTAGCGGGCGATCGAGGTGTCATCGGCGACGCGATGGACCTGGGTTCGGCCGTTGACGATCGGATAGTCCACGAGCCGGAACGCCGGGGTTCCGTCGCCGAACCCGTACCGGAGCGGGCCGCCGCTGTTGTTGACGAACGTCAGCCGGACCCGATCGTCACCGATGGCGGTTCCGGTGATGGTCAGGCCGCTGGTGATCTCGGCGCCGGTGTCGGAGCGGTAGGCGCGGCACGCGGAGTTGTAGTTGTAGGCCTCGTTCCGGTATGCGCTCTCCGTCATTGTCGAGAAGGTTTCGGTGTCGACGGGGCACCGCGTTTGCAGAGTGATCACGCGTGTGCTGGTGCCGTTGGGAGTGGCGAGTTCGTCGACGGTGGCGGTCTCGTAGACGTTGGCCCACAGCCGTTGTTGCAGCCGGGGCGTGACCGACAGGGTGATCTCGTTGCGGACCGAGTCCAGCGACGTCGACAGCGACAACGCTTGAAGCTCGCGGGCGGCGCTCAAGGTCGCGACCGGCGGGCGGCTGGCCAGCGCTCGGACCGTGTCCCGGTTGAGGAACCGGAACCGGCCGTCCTCGGTGAAGGTGACCACCCCGAACTCCGCGCCGACCGCTTGCTTGAGCACGTTGAACGAATCGGCGGCGACGACGTCGGGCAGCCCGGTCATCCAGTTCAGGCCGACGTCGATCTCCGCTTGCGGCGTCCAGGACACCACCCAGTCGGACGGTGCCTGTGCCGCGCGGCTGATCTGCACGCACGCCACCGGAACCGGGGTGGTGACCGTGACGTCGGCGAACTCGTCGGCAGCCAGCGACGCGATCGTGACCGAGGTTGTGGTGATCGCGCCCGCTGTGGTGTCGAGCAGCCAGCGCGTGTCAACCTGCTTCGCGTCCGCCCGGTAGCGGATCCACAGGCCGATCCGGTGCCACGCCGCAGGCCCGGTCAGCTGTGGGCCGTTGAGGGTGGCGACGGTGGTGGAGTCGGAGTAGATCTTCGCCCAGAGCTGACCGGTTGTGCCGATGCCGACGTGGTAGGTCACGCCGGTACTGGTGGCGTACTTGGAGGCGATCTCCAGGACCCTGCCGTCTCGCTGGGGCGCGAAGGTGTTGGACGCTCCGGCCTGGCACCAGAATTCGAACAGGTATCCGGCGTTGGGTGCACCGGGAAGGAACTGCCCGGTTGCCAAGGCGGAGGTGTTCGAGGCCATGGCGGGTGTGGCGTTCGCGGCCAGCATCCCGAACGGGCCGGGGATGAACGGCGGAACCCTTGCGGCGTATGCCTGCCCGACGCCGAGATCTGTTTGGGTGGCGACGTCGGCGATGAGCCCGCCGTGACAGGTCATCGAGAACAGGCACCCAGGGCGTGGCGGTGGGGATGCGTAGATTCCGTTGCGCCGCAACACATAGTCGACAACCCACTGTGTGTTGATTCGTTGCTGATACGGCCACTCGCCGGTGTTGTACGCCTGCTCCTCGTCCTGCGCGACGGGAGGCAGGGTGATCGAGGCGCGGAGCTTCTCCGCGGGATCGAGCGCGGACAGGGACACGGTCCGGTCCGCTGCGGACAGGGTGAGCGTCCGGGTGGAGCCGGTGAACTGGCGCGGCAGCTCGCGGCCCCGGCTGGTGAGGAATCCGATATCGCAGGTGACGTCGGCGTCGACGAGCTGCTGTTCGGTTAGCGTCGAGTCGGCCCGGTAGGGGCTGAGCATCTGGGCGATATCGCGGGGGTCGCCGGGTCGCTGTCCGGCGAGGGTGGTGGTCAGGGTGGCGGTGGTGTAGCCCTCGATGAGGGTGCATTCCTCGGGCAGGTCACCGGTGATCTGACGGTCGATGACGATCTCTCCGGCCACCGTGGACAGGTTGGCCAGCGGGTGGTTGAACCCGTGGTCCCAGCCCACCATCAACCGGGCGCGGGGTGCGCGCTCGGGCGCGGTGACGGCGTCGGCCATCGCCTGGGCGGCGGCCGGGTCGGTGGGTGTCTGCAACGGCTAGACCTCCTGGAGGGTGAGGGTGGTGGAGTACGAACCGGGAATCGGATAGGTCCAGGGCAGGGAGTCCAGGAGCACGACGGCCGCGCCGCCTCCAGCGGTCCAGGACGGCACGTCCGTGCCGGTGGTGATCGACCAGGCCGACGTCGTCACCACGCCCGGCAGCTCCCGCACCAAGGCGGGACGGACCGCCGCCGCCCCGTCCGACGCCGGGACGGTCAGCGACATGCGCGTACCGCCGGAGCCGGGTATGGACGCGGTCCCTTGCACGGTGGTGCGGACAACGCCCGCGCTGTCGAGCACGAACGCGGCGAGAGACACCGCGACCGTGGCGGCCACGCTGGCGGTGAACGTCACCGTCTCGCCCGGAAGCACCGGCGTGGGGTCGACGGCCGACAGCGAGCCACCGCCGCTCGGAAGCACCCACAGCAGCGCCGACGAACCAGCCGGGACAGCTGTACCGGGCGGCACCAGCGGAGCTTGCCGCCACACCACGCCCCCGACGGCGGTGGCGATACCGTCCGGGGCGTGCTCCACCGCTCCGGCCGTGGCAACTTGAACCGGCAACCTGTTCTCCTCGGCCGGATCGATCAGCCACAACGGACCGGGAATGAGACCGTTGTGCAGCAACGACAACCAGCCCCGTAGCTCGGTGTCGAGGTAGGGCCAGGACAACGTCCACGTGCGCTTCATCCCGAGCCGGTCCAGGGTGGGGCGCCCGGTGAGGGAGCGGTGCAGCCCACCGAAGCGGACCGGCACCATTTCCGGTGGACCGCCCAGCGACGGCGAAGGCAGAGCCTGTAACCCGCCGAGCGGCCCGAGCCAGAACACCGGATCAGCCATTAGGTTCACCCCAAATGGTTGGTCAGCGTCGTGCGTTGGCTGTGTTCACCGCGTTGACCAGCCGGGCGGTTCCGTCGCCGTCGACCCGCAGCCGCGCGCCGTCCAGCGCGAGCAGCACCCCCGCCGTTACCGCCGCCGAGATCGAGGCGGCGTCCAACGCGGACGTTCCCGGCGGGAACACCGGCCGGACCGGTGCAGCCGTCTGACCGTTCGCCGCTGGTGCGGTGCCGAGGGCGGGCGGGGTGTCTACTCGCAGAGTGTTGGTGAGGCCGGTCAGGTAGTCCCGGATCTGCGGTTCGCCGTCTTCCAGCCCGGTCAGCAGACCGCGCATGATCAAGCGGCCGTTCCCGGTGAGAAGGACCCGGTCCCGGGCAGGTGGGCCCTTCCACGAGGTGATCCAGTCGGTGAGTTCGCCGAGCCGGTCTTTCACCCAACCGAAGCCGGAGGTGATGCCGTCGACCAGGCCGCTGATCACGTTCCGTCCCGCTTCCCACAGCAGCGACCCGAGGTTGCCGAGCGCGTCGAGGATGCGGCCGGGAATGCTGGCGACGAGGTCGAGCACGCCGCCGATGCTGTGCGCCACGATGCCTTTGATCATTCCCCAGGCGCCGGACACGATGTTCTTCACGCCGGTCCATGCTTGGTCCCAGTTGCCCGAGATCAGGCCGGTCACCACAGAGATGACGCCGGAGATCACGGTGAGCGCGCCGGAGATGACGTCCACGATCGCCGAGAATTTGCCCTTCACCAGGCCGAAAAGCTCCAGGATGATGGGCATCAGGAGCTGGCTGATCTGGACGATCAGCGGGGTCAGCGCTACGGCGAGCTGGGTGAACAGCCCGGCGGCCTGCACGATCACCGGCAGCAGCGACGTCACCAGGTCCAGCAACGGCGGCAGCAGCGCGGAGACCAGTTGCAGCAGCGGCGGCAGGATCGGCAGCAGCGACGTGACGATCCCGAGGAACGCTTCCGCCAGCGGCGGGATCACCGGCAGCAGCGCGGCGAGGATCTGACCGGCGATCTCGCCGAGCAGCCCACCGACCTCCGACAGCACCGGCGTGGCCGCAGCCAGCGCGGTCGACACCACCCCGGCGAGTTGCTGGATCGCTTGCACCACAACGGGAAGCACCGGCATGACCGCGTTCAGCGCGGCCAGCAGTACCGAGGTGAACACCCCACCCAGCGTGGACAGCACCGGCAGCACGGCCGAGAGGGCTTGCAGCAGCGCGCCACCGAGCTGCCCGATGATCGGTGCCAGCGCGGTCAGCAACTGCCCGAGTGCCGGAGCGGCGAGCCGCAGCGCCTGTACCAGGAGCCCGCCGAACTGCGTGATCAGTGGGGCAAGCGTCCGCGCGAGTTCTACCAGGGCGGGAGTCAGCTCGGTGACCGCCGCGCCGAGAGCGCCACCGAGCTGCCCCACCAGCTCCGCGACAGCCGGGGCCAGCGCGCCGACGATCGGGGCCAGCGCGGCAGCCGCGGGAACCAGAACCGCCGCCAACGCCTGGGCCGCCGTACCCAATACAGGAGCGAGGGCGGCGAGGACCTGCCCCAACGGTGCGATCGCGGGGGCCAGTGCGGCGAACGCCGCACCGATCATCGGTCCCAGCTGCGCGATCGCCGGAGCGATCGAGCCGATGATGGCTTGGCCGAGCGCAACGAGGATCGGCATCAGGCCGGTGGTGACGGCATGCAGGCCGGTAAAGATCTGGCTGAGCGCGCCCGCGCCTTCGGCGGAGCGCACGAACTCGGCCATCTGGCCGGTGACGTCGACCAGGACCGTGAGCAGCCCTCCACCGCCAGTGTTGGCGGCGGAGAACACGGCGAACACGACTTGCCCCAGGTTCTTCAGGACCGTGACCAGGTCGCCGACAGCCGACAGGCCCGCTGAGAGCCAGTCGCGGAGCTGCCCGGACTCGCGTGCCGCCGCGATGAAGTCGGCGAACTTCTGCGCGGCGTCGGCGAGGCCGGATCCGAAGCCGGGCAGGAACTCGGCGCCCACGGCGGCGATGTCGCGCAGCCCTTGCAGGAACGGCTGCACCGCCTGCGCGAGCTGGTGCATGGTCGCCGAGGTGTTGCCCAGGATCGAGCCGACGTCGGAGACCGTGCGGCCTTCGCGGGCGAACGCGGCGAAGCCGAGAGCGCCGGCGTTCAGCCCCTCGGAGATCCCGCCCAAACCGTGCCGCAGCAGCGGCAGATACGTGCCGGACAACGTGGTGATTTCCGCCGACAGGCCGGTGAACAGCCGTTGCTGAACCTCTTGCCGCAGCCCCAGGAACTCTGGTCGCAGTGCGCGGACCGCGTTCGCGGCCGCCGCCATCGCGGGTGGAAAGTCCTTGATTGCCTCGGCGTACTTCTTCGGGTCCTCCTGCTTGAGCGCGTCGGAGAACCCGGAGATCCCGAGCTTGAGTGTTTGCAGGATCGCGACGGCCGCGAGCCCTGCGGCCGGGACCGCCAGGAGCGACCCTGAGGCGGTGGCCGCGATCGAGCCGAGTCCGCCCAGCGCGGTCACGGCCTGCCCGGCACCGGCCGCCATTGCCCCGTACTTCAAGGTGGCCAGGCCGACCGCGCCCGAGTGCAGCGCTATCGCGCCGGTCGCCGACCGCATCCGGGAGTCGACTTCGGACAGGCCGCGGATGCTTGCGCCGACCGACTTGTCCAGCACGACCTTGAGCGTGATGTTCTGCTCATCGAGGCGCCGTTTCAGCGCGGCGAACCGGGTTTCGACAGGTTCGGCGTCCAGCTCGGCCAGTAGCCGGATCGCGGTCTGATCACCCTCGCGGGCAGCGGCGCGGAGCTGTTCGCGCAGCAGCGCGGTTTTCACCTCGGCCGACAGGCTGACCTTCGGTGCCTGCCCTTCGGCCTCACGGACCTGGTCGCGCAGGTGCCGCCCCAAGCCCTGGAGGGACGGCATGATCTTCAGATAGGCGTGAGCAACGGAAGTCACGGGCGTTCACCCCGCCCGGACCAAGGTCAGCCGCTACACGTCCACAGCGCGGTCTTTCGGAAGCTCGTCAGACCTACGGTTACGTTCCGTTGTCGTATGTACACTGGTCGCCGTGACTCGGGAGGCGGAGGCGAGGCTGGCAGCCGTCGCACAGGACGTGCGGAGAGGCACGCGGGGACCGGGTGATCTGACGGACGTCTTCGCCGGTGCCGTGGTGTATGTGCAGCGGCCCGAGCAGCCTGGACTGTGGGTGACCGATCTGGGCGAGCGCGGCCGGTGGATGGTGGTGTTCTCCACGCTGGAACGCCTAGCCCGCCACACCGGGGAGTGTGACTATCTGTCCACAACCGGGGCCGACTTCCTGGAACTCGTACCGCCGGGAATCGGTCTGATGGTTGATCCCGATGATGAGCATCGGTTCCCCGTCTTGTCGCGTATGGCGCCCCCGGACGTCGTCGCGAGGACATGGGCGCAAGCAGGGAAACGGCCTCCGCGACTCGATATCACCGGATAACGACGCAGAGGCTGGAAATGGAGGGGGCTCCACGATGGATGGTCCAGGTTTTCACGTCGAGATCGAGGTACTGGAAGGCGCCTCGAAGAACATGAGCCAGATCGTGCACGACCAGGACAGCTTCGAATTGCGTGGCCTGTGTGGCGAGCCGCCGCTCTACGGCCACGATGGTGTGCACGCCGCTTTGGCCGAATTCTGCGGTAGCTGGAGCGTCGGAATCGACGCGCTGTCCGACCGCGCGAGCGACCTCGGAGACCTACTCGGCAAAGCCGCCCAGGCATACCGCGCCGTCGAGCACGACAACACCAGCGCGTTGAAGACCGATCCGGGTATCGACGCGATCACACCGGACGCGGCACCCCGGATCGGTGGCCGCTGATGGCGGAGCTGGGCCAGACAACCGACCCGAAAGCGCTGATCCCCGGCGACCCTCCAGCGGTCTATGAGAACGCCAGGGTCCTCGGGGCACGGGCGCGCTCGGCTGGCGCGGTCGGTGATGCGTTGAAGCGGATCGATACCGGCAGCTGGCGTGGTCCGGCTTCAGACCGATTCCACGACGACCACCAGACCGAAGTCCCGCGCTGGCTGCAAGCAGACGACTCGCTCGACAACGCCGCGCAAGCCCTGACCGCCTACGCCGACACGCTGGCGTGGGCACAAGGCCAGGCCGCCGAAGCGATCGCCCAATGGCAGCAAGGCGAGACCGCGACCCAGCAGGCCACACAGGCACACGACCACGCGGTGGCCGACGCGCAGACACGAACACGGGCCAACGCCGAGCGCGGAGACCCCACCGTCGTCCAACCGCCAGCGTTCACCGACCCTGGCGAAGCGCTACGGCAGGCAGCCCGCGACATCCTGAACCGGGCACGCCAGCAACTCGTCGAGGCTGGTGCCCGCTGCGCGGATGCCCTGCGGGTCGAATCAACACTGGCCCCGCAGGACTCCCGCAAGCAAGCCGACGCCAACTTCTACGGCGGTATCTGGGACTCGATCTCCGGCGCCGGTGAAGCACTCTGGGGTGCGGTCAGCGACCCGGGCGGAACAGTGGCGGCGATGGCGAACAACGTCCTGCACCCCGTCGAGACCTTCAAAGCCATCACCGCCTGGGACGACTGGGCCAACGGCCACGGAGACCGCGCCCTCGGAAAGATCACCGGTGGAATGCTTCTGGGCCTCGGGTCAGGAAAGCTCCTCAAAGACTTGATCGGCCGGAAACACCACGACACAGACACACCGGCCGAACACCGTCCCGGCACCCCAGCCAGCACACCCGAAGCCCGCATTGAGAGGGTGCAACAGGCTGTCACCGACGACCATGGCAATCTGCTCGGCGTCGAGGACAGCAAAGGGGTACGCATGGTCAACGAGGCGCAGCTGAGCCAAGTCCGGCAACACTTCCACGACAACCTCGGTGAACCAACGAAGGTCATCCAGACACCGAAAGGCACAGTCGAGTACTGGAAAATCAGCGACGACCCCAAGCAGACAGTCTCATTCCGCACATACAGCGACTCAGGGGGAAATACCATTGACGTTAACGATGTATCCGGTGTTGACATGAAGAGATTCCACGTGGGCGGCTGACCAATGAACACTGAATCCGAGAAGTACCAAGAAGATCTGGACTACTTCACCGACTACGCCCGGGACGACTGGGTACCCATTCATAACGTGTTCGTGTCCGCAAGCAACATCCTCGGCGCTGGCGCGAGCTTGCAGCAAATCACCCTGACTGCCGAGACGATGCTGAAAGAGCTGTTCGCGCGGAAGGTCTGCGTTGGAGACCTCACCCATCATGATCCCGGCTTTGAAACGTGGAGCGGCACACCGGCCGATTGGCTTGAGCGAGTCCGCGAGGATGTCAAAACGCGCGGCGACATTCCCGACCCCGGCGAACTCGGCTGGCTGCACATCCCGAAATAGCCGAACACCGCCGGTGCAGCCAACCCCGACGCAGCGGACGGTATCGGGGTCAACCTCCGCGCATCCAGACAGCGATCTCGCGCAACGATTTCAGTTCCGCGCCGTCGCGGCCGGGCGTGGTACTCGGCGTGGTGCGCGTGGGCGGAGTCCAGGTGTCCAGCGGGCCGGACAGCTGGTCGTCTGTGACGTCCTGGCCCAGCGCCACGGCCACGGTCGCCCACAGCGCCGTGACGCGCCGTTCGACCGTGGCAAGCACGAGTTCAGCGCGAGTCATCGCGCCGAACGGATCGTGCACCCGCCAGACCGCCGCATCGTCAGGCAGGTGCGTCACCAGCGCGCACACCCGCCGGTAGGAAAGGAATCCGCGGTAGAGGTCGAGTAGATCGACCCCGTACCGCAGCAGATCGGTTTCGAGAGCTTCGGCGGTCGCCTCGTCCGCGAGGAGCCGGGCGACCGTTAGAGGTTTCCCCGCCCCAGCTCCTTCATGACCACGGCGGAGAAGTCTTCGGCGTCGGCGGCCGTAGAGGCCAGGCCGCGCCACTTGGTGTACTGGTCGAGCCCGAGAATGAGTTTCAGCGCGGTCAGGTGTTTGCCCTCTTCCTCGGCTTCGAGCGCTTCAAGTGGGAACTCCTGCGGGTTGGGCAGAGTGAACCGCTTGCCGCGCCAGCTCACGGCCAGGGCCGCGCCGGGCGAGGCGGGCTTGCCGGTTGCTTCCGCGCGCTGTCGAGTCGCCATCAGGGGTGTGCTCCTTCGGTGAGATGTGTTCGGGTGAGGCTCTGTCGGCGTGGTATGAACCGAACTGGGTGTTGCGTCACTTCACGCGCGGCTGATCCTCGGTGAGCACATCAAGCGCTCCCGTGGCGACGGCAGGTGCCCCGAACAGCACAGCGGGATCGTTGGTGAGCCACACGGCGATGTAGGTCTTGCCCTTCGGCGGCGCGAGTGCGGAAAACTTCATGCCCCAGCGTGCTTCCTGGGTGCGGCCCCACTGAGCATCTTCGGTCTCGGAGACCTCGGCACGCGGCAGGTAGAGACGGTGGTTATAGACCTCGGTGTCGGAAATGCTGTCGACCCAGTCCACGCAGAGGGCACGGACGTCGCCCTTGGGGATAGAGCTGATCTCGGCCCGGTAGACCTTCGGAGTTCCGGTGCCGACAGCCGCGAACTTCATGCCACCGAAGTAGACGGACAGGACTTCGCCCTTCGTTTCCTGGAACACCGACGCCACGGTGAGTTCCTGGGACTTGTAGATGTAGCGAGCGGGGGTGAGCTGCTGCCAGTGCTCGGTGCCCTCTTTCTCGACCTTGCGGGCCAGAGTGGTGCCGTCCGAGGTGGACAGCCCGAGCCCGGCCCACGGGGCCGCGAGTGGGGCGATGGGGTCGGCGGGTTCGGGGGTGTCCGCTGGTGCCAGCGACACCTCACCGGTACCGGGGACGCGGACGAGCGCGGAATTCATGGCCATGTATGGGAAACCTCAAACGGTGGGGGTGCGCGCGAAGACTGCGGCAGCGCAGGTGGCCAGCGGTGCGGCCGTGTGCGGATCGATCCCCGCCAGCGGAGCGGCGATCGGTTCGGCTCGGATGATCTGGCTCGGCGATGCGGGCGCGCAGAGCAGGCCGAGCGCGAGCCCGGCTAGAGCTTTCGAAGTGTGCGGACTGTGGTGCCACACGGTCAGCCGGATGATGGCACGTTGTACGGCGGGCCAGGTCCAGCTGTGGCCGTCCTCGGCGACGAGCAGCCACGGCAGCGACGGCGGCCCGCCGTCCAGTCCGGCGCCCGTCTCGGTCGAGACTTGAACCCGCTCGGCGACCGCGAGGACCTGGCCGGCGAGCAGAGCACGAAGCCGCCGCACGACCAGTGCGGCCACGTCGACCGGCACCGGCACGCGACCGGTCACGTGGCGCCGTCCTGCTCGTCGCCGAGCGACAGGCCCGCGGTTTCCGCCGCGCGCTTGAGCAGCCCGTAACGCGCTTCCATACCGAGCCCGGCGGGGTGGCGGATGGCGACCGACCAGCCCACGCGGTCGGTGTCGGGATCGGAGTAGACCTCGATCGGCAGCGGCTCACCCGAGGTCACCACGTGCCCGGACGACCGCGCGACCTCACCGACCTTCTCAGCGGCGGCCTTGATCACCCCCTCGAACTCTGGTGAGTGCAGCAGTCCCGCCACTGCGTTGTAGTCGATCGTGATCTTTTCCAGGGCCATCGCTCAGCCCTCCACGTGGGTCAGGGTGAGTTCGTAGTGGACGTAGCCAAACCGCGGTGACCACCGCGCCGGTTCCCCGGACACCTCGAACGTCCGCCCGTCCCACTCGATCCGCTCCCGCGCGGTGACCGGAACGGCGGTGAACGCCCGCCAGCCGGTAACCACCACCTGACGGCCGGTCGCGGCAGGTTCCGTCGAGCCGCCCGGCTGCACGAGCCCGGCCACGATCCGGCGGGGCGCATCCGGGCCGTAGGTGAGCCGAGGAACCGGGTTTTCGTACTCGTCCGGGACTGGAACCGGGGTGACGACGATCAAGCGGTGCGGGAAGCGCACGAGGGGTTCACCGCCTCACACCGTCCAGATGGTGAACGCCGCACGGGGCGAGAGAACCGGTGGACGCAGCAGGTCCAGTTCGTCTTCGGTGAAGTACAGGCCACCCCCGGCATGGGCGGCGGTCCGGGAGTGTCCACCCACCGTCTCGGAGGTATTGCCATCCGGTGGCGAGGCCAGCGCCCGCAGCACGGCCGTACAGATCACTCCGGGGGCGGTGTCCGGCGGCGGGTCCGGCAGGTCAGGCACCTGCTGTCTGACCCGCGCTGAGGCGTCTCTGATCAGCACGCTGGCACGAGCCTGCTGGTCCTCGTTCAGAGGTTCGACAGACCGTGCTCGAAGGTCGGCCACTGTTGCCAGCGGGAGCGGGGACGACACGACTGAGCTGCCCTCCCTCGTGCCGGTTCACCGTCGGCTACACTCGTGTCAACCCAACTGGCGCGATGCCAGAATCGGTGCGATACCGATGGGTTATCAGTTGGAAGGCGCCGATCTAATCGGCGACTCCGCCAGGGAAAAACAGGCACTGGATACATCTCAGGCTGCCCAGCCAGCCGGATCAGATGCTCAGCCTGTATTCCATGGAGTACGCGGCCGCGATGGCGCGTAGCTGGCAACGCACAACTGAATGCAGCAACCAAGCACTCAATCTCCCACGAGGCCGGGCTCGCGGGCAATCGATGACGTGTGAGGGTTAATGCTCGCTTCAGTGACTACCGGATTTGTTGTCTGTTTTCTGACAGCCATGGGAGTGTGCGTGTACATCGTGCGCAGGGACGGCGCGAAGGGTTTGCACTACTTCGCCGAGGTAATTCGCGCTTTCTGGAGGCGCAAGGACTAGCCACCTATTCGTCGAGCGTGCTCTTCTGGGGCCTTCCACCGGCCGCACGCACTCCTACCTCAGGTGGAAGAAGTTTGAGCGCGTCGATGGTTGCCTTGTCGGCGACTTCAGCTTCGCCGTCGACGAAGGTCACGCCGAGATCGTGCACGGTGAGTGCCGGGTACTTGGTGCTGGTGAACTTCATCAGGCACCCGCCACGGTGAGGCCGGTGATCTTGCCGTGGGCGTTCTCCGGCCCGTACTCCAACCCGATCTCCCCGTAGATCTGGGCTTTGTCCACCGAGCCGGTCTTTGCCAGGGGCTCGGAGAACAGGAAGCCCTTGCCGGGCGTCTCGAGCAGCACCGGCGCGCACTGGTCCAGAGAGACCACTTCGACGGCATCGGCGGGCATGTAGCGGTTGAGCATCACGTTCAGCGTGCCGAAGTCGGTTTCGATGGTGGTCACGGAGACTCCGGCGACGTTGCGCGTCTGTTCGCGGTATTGCTTCTTGGTGATGAACTCGTTCGTCAGCTGCCGTTTCTGCCACGCTCCGCACATCAGCGTGGCGGTCTCCGACACCTGGATCCCGCCCGAAGTCCATACCTTTTGCAGCAGGTCCAGCACCATCAGTTCCGTGAGTGGCGCGGCGGTGGCGTTGGTGATCACGTTCGTCTTGGTCGCCTCCAGGATCCCGCGCGTCTTGCGGACCTTGGAGTTATCGGTCGGTTCCTGGAACGTGCCGGTGATGAACCCGGCTTCGACGTCGCGCCCGATCTGGATCAGCGCCTGCCGGGTCTGCCAGTCCATTTCGTTCACGACCGGGTTGGTGCCGCCGATCGACGCGGCGTTGGGGTTGGCCGAGCCGGTGGCGGCGAACATCTGCTGCGTGGCCTGGCGGGTGTAGGTGACGCCGATGGTTTCCTGGTGGATCTCCAGGACGTTGCGGTCCGTGCCCCGGACCCGGGTGTCCGGGCTGGGAGCGTCCGCGCCTTCGGTCCGCTGCCGGTTGGCGTCCGGGGCGCGCAGGTCGTAGACCTGCCAGGTGTGCACGACGGCGTTGGCGCGCTTGCCGCCGGTCAGACCCCCGATGGCGGACAGGAACGGGGTGTCGGTCGGAGTGAGAGCGAACAGTTCGCCGACGAAGTTCGGTGCGTTGTAGGTGTTGGCGATCGCGGCCACACCAGGCATAACGGTCTCCTGAAGGGTGTACGGGTGGTGTGCCGCCCATGCGGCCGGGAACGAGCGCGGTTAGCGCTTCTGAGCTGCCTGTTCGGCGAGGCGCTGGTTTTTCAGCGTGATCGCCGTCGCCCAGTCGCCGCGCTTCTCCGCGTCGGCGATCTGCGAGTCGTAGCCCGCCGGGCCGGACTGGCGTGCGCCCTGCGACGGGTCGGGCGCGGGTCGGCGAGGACCGGCCGGTTCGCCGGTCCGGGCGAGATGGGGACGGGCGAGGAGAACCGCGGCGAGGTCGGCCGTGATGGTGGTGGTGTCGATCTCGCCGTCGGTGGTGACGTAGCGGTCGCGGTCGTCGAGGTAGCGGGGCGCGTCGGTCGGATCCGCCCAGCCCGATGCGGCGGCCCGAATTTCCGCGTCCACCGCCCGACGCCGCAACACGGTCAGCTGCTGTTCGGCGGACTCCGCGCGCTGGGCGGCCTTCTCCGCGTCGGTCTGCTGCTCGGCCTCGATCGCGTCGAGCTTCGCCGCCTTGCTCTTGTGGTCCTTGGCGGTCTTCTCGGCCTTGCTCAGCTTGGCTTGTGTCTGCTCGAACAGGGCCTTGTAGTCCACTTCAGCGGCCTGTCCGGCCTCGGGCGGGGTGCCGGTCTGCTCGGTCTCGGGCGGGGTCGCGCTGGTACCGGGCGCGGCCGGATCCGGCGCGGTCTGCGCGGTCTGGCCAGTGTCGGCGGGAATGCGAGTATCGGTCACAACCTTGTCCTCAAGCGGTGTCGCGGAATGCCTCGAAAGGCGTCTTATGAGAAACTGGCGCCGTGAATGCCAAGCCGACACGGACGCAGATTGCTGCCGTGTTCGTGGCGTGCTCAGGCGGAGCTCAAGTCTTGGCAGGCGTCAACGGCGGTATCACGTTGTGGCAGCTCATCTGGCTTCTGGGGACCATGAGCGCGGGTGCGGCCGGTGTCGCGTTCGCGACCGAAAGCCCTCAAAAAAAGGCTATTACTTTACTCCTGGCAACAGCACGGTTCAAGTAACTAGCGTGCTTGCAAAGCGTCCGCCAACATCCATTGCCGGTGTGGCGTGCCGCCAGCGCCTGGGGTTCCCAGCGTGAAGGTCACGAACCCAACCCAGTGACCGGTTGTCGTCGCAGCCCAGGCGCTGAGCGTCCCGGGCACCAGCCCAGTGAGGTCCAGTCCGTCTGGAAGGAACCCCTTGGGCGCGGCGACCGGGAAGGCACGGCGCAAGTCGACCCACACGGGACGGCTTGGTTCCACCATATGCAGGTAGTTCGCACCCTGGGGTGCAGCACCTCCACGATCGGACATGTGTTCGATTATGCATTCGGCTCGCTGCGTCGGCCTATGAGGTGACCTGCACGAAAGAGTCATGCGCGTGTTATGCCCGCGAGTCCACGAGGACTTAAGACGTGCTCGCTGGTTCGCGGAACTGCACCGCGAGCGCTGGGCGCAACCGCGACCCGGCAAGCACACTCGGCCGCTCTTGTTCCTGGCGGTCGGGCAGCTCGGCCGGGTCGCTGTCGACCTTGGGACCGCTTTCGGTGGTGACGTCCGTGCCAGTGTTCCGGCCGCGTGATTCCTGGTCCTCGATCTCCATGTCGCGGATCTGGGCGTCGGAGTACCCGAGTGCTCGGCGGGCGGAGCGGCGCGGCAGCAGCTTGTCCGCCGAGTACAGCTTGACCACCCCGTCGGCCTGCGCGGCGAACGTCGGCGTAGCGGGATCGACCCACTGGGTTTCCACCCGCAGTGCCTCGTCGGGCACCTTGCCGTCGCGCACGTGCAGGATGCGCTGAGCCACACGGTTCCAGCCGCTGCCGAACGAGCGCTGCCGCCGTTCGGCCCGCTTGATGTGGCGGGACTCCGAGGACCGGATCCCGTCCGCGCTGGCGGGGTTCTCGGTGCTGTAGCCGAGGAAGTGCGGCGGGAGACCAGACAGGCTGGCGACGAGGCGGGCCAGAGTGTTGAGCGTGTTGTGAAAGTTCGACAGGTCCGCCTCGGGGAACTGCCCGACCGCCACCCCGTCATCCTTCGGCGACTTCGAGGACGCCCAGAGAACGCCGGCGACAGCCTCCCACGGCGTGAGCGGGTTTCCCTTGCCGTCAACGAAATCATCCTTGTCGAACCCGAGTGCGTAGCGTCTCGGCATCGCGTGGAACTCAGCGGACACCATCATGTCGGTGGCGATTTTGCAGGCCGCGTCCGACAGCGGGAGGACGCTCGCCAGCTCCGAGCGACCAAGCCGCGGGGGTGCGCTGCGGCGCCGCCGCGTGCGGGGCCGGTTCACCAGCGGCACGACGGGCACGACGCCCATGCCGTGCCCGTCGCGGTCGGTTTCCTCCCAGACCCCGCCACCGTTATCGGAGGAGTACCAGATGGTTTCGTTCGGCAGGTACAGCGTGGCGTAGGCCTCGGACTGGTCCCCGTCGCCGTCCTCGGAGAACTGCCGCTTCAGCGCGGCCCGGACCTCGCGGGTACGCGGGTCCATGTCCACATGGACGTCGAACGGGGACTCGACCGTCACCAGCGGCATCGACGGCCGGGCCTCGTTCGTGCCGACGATCGCGAAGGACCGGCCGAGCACCAGGGCGTCGATGTGCGCCTGCTCGGAGTGCAGGCCCAGCTCGTTCCCTGCCCAGATGTTCCACAGCTCGCGATCGGCGGCCTGCTCACCGCCGAGCCGGAACCCGGTCACGTCGAGGCGCTCATCCAGGGAATCCACGACCAGCTCAGGCCAGTTGATCACGACCTGCCGCACGCGGGTATCCAGGCGGCGCAGCAGCTCCGGGTGCATGTACGACAGCGACTGCTCACCCTCGTAGTAAGCGTCGAGGATCTCCAGCCCAGGAATCTGCGCATCGTGCTGGCGAGTGATGCGGGTGACCCACTGCTCAGACGTCAGCTCAGCGAGGTTCACAGCCACGGCGACCCCCGACCCTGGTCAGCCCATGACGACCATGTGACCGGACTTCTTCGGCTTTTGCCCGCGCAGCCGCCACCCAGAGACCGCCATGGCGGCGGTGGGTACCGCGTCGATGCGCTTGCCGGTCTTCCCGCGTAGGGGCTTGTCGGGTCGGATGAGATCGGGTTCTCCTGGTGGATGGCGTACCTCCACCGAGTCGAAGCAGAACGCAGCTACGGGATTCCCGTGATGCGACCACGAGCGGGAGCGGGTCAGCGTCATGAGTTCGGTCATGCCGTGGGTCATTCCGCGGAACGTCTGCGGCACCGGGTACATCTCCACGCGAGTGACGCGCTCCAGGCGCTGGCGGACGGGTTCGCCGCTCCACTCGTCATAGTTGATATCGGCGACCCGCAGCGCCGCGCAGTCGGCGGCGATGTCGGCCTCGATCACCTCGTAGTCGATGACCTCGCCCGGCGTGGTGGTGATCCACCCCTGCTCGACCCATTGAGACACCCGGTGGTCGGTGTGCTCGTCGAGGAAATCCACCCCGGATTCGGGTAGCCAGAACCGCCAGAGCGCCGAGACGTGTCCGTCGATGCCGTCCGGCACGATCAGGCACCACGCCGTCAGGTCCAGCTTGGACGCGAGATCCAGGCCGCCCCACGCTGGCCGCCGAGCAACCAGCTCCCGCAACCGCGCCGGTTCAGCGAACTCGGTTCCCGTGCACGCGGTGTAGAGGTGCATGGGCATCCACCGCGTGGACTGCGCTACCCATTGGTTCAGCCGGTACTGGCGGAAGCTGTTCTCCCGTGCGGGGTCGTTGCGCGCTTCCAGCGCCTCTTCCCGCAACGCGGCCAGGGAGAGGAAGTCCCCCAAGGCCGGGTTGGCGTAGTACCAGTTCGCTTCGTCCCACGGGTCCGCATCCTGTGGGAGGTTGCGGAGGTAGACGAACCGGTGCGGGGCGCGGGAGGGGTCTTCGGCGATCTTCACGCACTCGTCGTGCTCGGACTTGGCGAAGCTGGTGGGGTCGTTGCCCGCCGTCGTGGCCGCGAGCAGCAGTGGCTGCACGCGGGTTCCCATGCCGGTTCGCAGCGCGGCCCACAGGTCACCGTTGGGTTGGGTGAGGACCTCGTCGAAGATCACGCATGACGGGTTCGTGCCGAGGTTGCCCAGGGCGTCGGCCGCGACGACCTGATAGACGCTGTTGGTTTTCTCGTCCACGATCCGGGCGGCGTGCTCGACTACTCGCAGCCGTTTCGACAGGACCGGCGAGAGCGCGACCATGCGGGCGGCGACGTTGAACACCAGCCGCGCCTGGTCCTTGTCGCGGGCGGCGCCGTAGACCTCGGCGGACTCGACCCCGTCCCCGACGAGCATGTACAGCGCGACGAACGCCAGCAGCTCGGACTTGCCGTTCTTGCGGGCGAGCTCGATCCAGCCGGACCGGTATCGGCGGACGTAGGTCTGCCACTCCGGATCCCACCGGACCTCGCCGAACAGCGGCCGGACAATGTCGTCACGCTGCCAGTCGGCGAGGATGAACGGGGTCCGTGCCCACCGGTCTTTGGTGTGGACGCAGATCTCTTCGGCGAACGCCTGCGCATGATCGGCGCGCTGATGGCAGAGGTGGTCGCCGCGTTGGCGGCAGGCACGTCCATCGAAGGACCAGCCGCACACCGGAAGCCGCGGGGCCTTCGGCGTACCGGTCTTAGAAGTGGGTTTCCGCGTGCGGGAACGGGGTTTAGGAGAGGAGGCGGCCCGCGTCGCCCGAGGTGCCGCCATCGGCGCTCACCTCGGCCTTGATCGCCTGCCGGTCCGACGGCGTCAACCCGAACCGCGCGGCGAACGTCAGAAACGTGCGCTCGGAATCGGCCTGCACCTTCAACGCCGGATTCGGCACCAAGCCGCCGCCGCCAGGGACCAGCAGCGCCGAGCCGTTCACCAGCGCGGTGGCCACGGCGTAGCGGGCCAGCGCCTCGCACAAGACGCCGAACGCGTCGACGTCCCACGCGGTCAGCACCTTCCGGGTGATCATGCTCGGCGCGAGCCGATCCCAGATCGCCCGTCCCTTCTCCGACAGCCACTCCGGTGGCACGATCTCCACCGTCGGCGGCACCGGCTCCGCATCGTTGATCCGGTCCTTACGGTCACCGTGCAAGATCCGCAGCGAGGTCGGCTTCCCCGCAGGTCCACGCCTTCCCACGAGGCATCACCACCAGCGGGACGTGAAGCGAGCAAAGCTCTAGCCTTACGAAAGACTAGTCAAGACTAGTTCTGAACTAGTCTTAGAGACGCGTAATAATCCAAGGTTTAAACCCGAAGAGTAAGCAGACTTAAGATCCCAACGTAGCTGTAACTTATAAAGTACAAGCCGACTTAGCTGTCAACTAAAAGTTACACCGACCTTAGTGTCAACCAAATCTAACATCGTGGCGAGCAAACTTGTTGCGCTGCAACAAGTTTGCGCGGTCGCAAACGACCCCGAGTCACCGGGCCGTTTGGGGTCGGTTATTCTCGTGCGCGCCGTCACTCGCTTCGTGGTCTCCTCGTTCTCGATCGTCCGGGGTAGGCGATCGGAAGACCGGCAGATCGCCTGGAAAGGAGAACACGAATGAGTGAACGACGAAAGGATGGAGACGGCTCCGGTGAACCACCGCCGGACAAGTGTCGCGGTTCGTCGCCGGAGAAACCCGGCGGCCGACCGTTGGATCACGTCTCCAGTCGGGACAAAAATCCCAACTGGAGACGCAACCTCATCACGGTGACCCAGCTCCTTAAGGCGCTGGCTGACCTGGCCCACGAGTTAGCGAGACTGCTGGGCTAGACAGGAGGCGGCGTTCGTCCTAGACGGGCGCCGCCCTCACCTGGACACTGCTGTTTTGATGCTTAAGCGTCAAAACAGCAGTGGCCCGAGACTACCGCGTAGTTACGCGTAGCTCGCACGGCGCCCTAACGCTGGCACTGCCGCTAGATCTCAGCTGGATCCGCTGGACGCCTTGCCGCGCCCCTTCGCCTTGGGGGCGGTGGTGGCCTTCTTGCGGGCCGCGCCGCGCTTCTTGGCTGCGGCGGCGGTCTGTCGCTTGCGTGGAGGCATTCAGTTCACCCCCTCTCCGCGTCGTCGCGTTCCGGCATCGTGACGCCGAGCAGTTCCGCGGTGGCGTAGCCGTCGAGGTACTTGTCCCCGATGACGACGAGACCGGCGGCGGCGAGGAAAGCGTCCTTGTCATCCTGGCTCTTGAAACAGACGCAGAACCAGTACTCGCTTTCGGTCGCGAGCTGCATCCGTTCCAGCTCGCGGGCGGTGCGTTCGCGGAAGCCGCGGTGCAGGGCGTCGAGCTCGGCGCGCGCGTCGTCCTCTTCGTCGCCCGTGTACTCGACGCCGGCGAGTGGATCGGGATCTGGCTCGGCCGTGAGCAGGGCCAGCACGTCGTCATTGGAGTTCATGCCGGACACGGATGACGCCATTTTGAGCTGCGCGAGCAGCGCGGCGTTCGGGTCGTCAGCGGGTGAGGTCATGGCGCAGCAACTCCAGCTCGGCGAGGGGGAACCAGTCCAGGACTCGGGCGTAGTCCTCGGGTGCGTGACGGCTCAGCGGTTCGATGAACCGGTAGTCCAGGCCGTCGAACGAGCGGCCGTACCACTCGTAGTCGATCGGCAGAGGGCAGCTGTGCCGGGTGAGCGCGGCCCGGACGTCGGCGATCTGCCAATCCCAGATGGCCGAGACCTTGCGCGTGTCGTGGCGGATCGGGCCGTGGGTGGACATGGCCATGCGCCGCATCGGGCTGTCGGTGGCCCGGACGCCGTCGACGTTCCACGCATCGGCGGGCAGGCCGAGGTCCTGGCGCAGCGTCGCGGCCACATCCTCGTAGGTGAACTCGGTCAGACCGGCCGCGTCGATGATCCGCCACCGCTCGGGCGGGCAGAACACGTAGTTGACCAGCCACCGGTAGAGGCTGGGGTGGGGAAGGTCGTAGATCTTCTGCCCGAAGAAGTCCTCATACAGCTTGAGGCTGTCAGCGACGAACCGCAGGCCGGGCACGCTGTACAGGTGATACGGCACCACGGGGATGCCACGTTCACGCAACGCCAACCACGCGCTCAGCGAGTCCTTACCTCGGGAGAAGGCGAGCAGAACCGGTTTCCCCTCGGCCGCCATCTCGCCGAGGATCTGTTCCGACGACGGCAAGCCGTCGATGGTGATCACAGGTACCTCCGTAGCTCGTGGTGTGCACCGAGTGCACGAATGTGCACCAGGGCAACGGTTTCTCCGGCCTCATCCGTCCCGCTCTCGGCGGACGATCTTGCCGACGCCGGACGCCGAGAGCCGCGCGGGCACAGCGGTGTCGCGGTAGGACTCGCCCGCCGCCACCAGCTCGATGACCAGGCGGTTTCGTTCCGCGTGCCACGCGTCCGCCTGCTCGGCGGCGCGCTCCAGCTCGTGCGCGAGGTCGGTCCGCCGCTGCTCGGCGCGAGCGATCGGGTCGGACGTCGGGGAAGGGGCGCTCAAAACCTGGCACCACCCCTCCGGGGCTCAGGGGCTTGTGCGCTGTGGCGTCGCTGAGGGGTCCTCCCCCTGGGGCGTGACGCTACCCACCCGCGACTCACCGAAAAGCCCGCGCCATGCGAACCGGACCGAAGTCTGTCCACTCTGGACCGACTAGTGCGGGCGGTTCCACCCTCCTCGGGTTGCCGGATTCCGGGCGGTCACCCTGCTGTGGCACGGGGAACACAAACCCCTGCCGTATCGCGGGTCATCTGGATCACGGCCAGCAGTGACCAGGTCCTTGCGGATCATCGGCCAATGGTCAGCCACAGTGGATGGCTGACCACAGTCACGGCCTGGGTGCTCCGGACAGTCGGCCAGATCGCACCGGCAGACAGGATCACGACCTAGCACGCCAGGTCGGAACGTGGAGCGATGCCCTGCCGTATATCCGCGTTGTGCCGAGCTGCCAAAAGCCAACCGGGCACGCGCCACACAATCACGACAACGACCGCCAGAGTGGGTCACATTCCCGCACCCCGGACGAGTGCAAGACCGATAAGCACGTCCGGGCATAAAACCGGCCCTTCGACTTAGTGAGACACTCGACATATCGCCAGTAAATAGAATAACTGGGCTATTCGGGTGAACTTTTACTTGACATGTTGACTAGTGCCTTCTGCAAATACACTCTAGCTCGGCTAATTGATTACGGGGTGCAGCAACACCCCGGCAAACGAAAAGAGGAATCAATGTCTCGTGATATTCCAGCGCCAGAGCGAGAGTATGGTTTGAATTACTCTCGAACCGCACACTTGACCGATCTTGCAAAACTTGCCGCACATCTACTCAAGGATTTGCATCTGCGCGCAGATAAGGATCTGGCCCATGGTGCTGACGTGAGCATTCATATCGCGGAGCGTCGGCGACTGACGCTGTGCATCGGCGGTCTGAGTAACGAATTTCTGTTCGCCTGCCTGCGGACTCGCCGCTTGAGCGCGGCTGCACACGAGATGGCGGATCGTGCGTTGGGCATCCTTGAAACCTACAACTGGCGCACCTTGTATGACGTGCGCGATGTGCGGTTTCTGCCGCACGTGGTAGTGGTGTCCGAAGAAGATTACGCCAGCGACAGGTGGACTCCTGGCGTTGTTACCCATTAGCACCGTTCGTGCAGTCAACGACGAAAGGCAAGGTCGCATGTTCACGCTGCCCAGGCCGGACGAATGCGAACAGGTGCGCATGTTCGGAGATCGAGTTGTAGATACCGCGCACATCAAGCGTTTGCCCGCTCTTGCGCGGGCCATCGTGCGGGACATGAATGCGAAGTTTCGGTCCAGCGTATCGACGCCGGAGCGATTCGGCATCAACGCCTGGATCTACGGCGAACGCGTTATCGACCTGGAGATCGCCGGTTTCCTTGACTCAGAGTTGGACGACCCCGAATTCCTGTATGTAACCCGGCAGGAGTTCTGCGACTTCGTCGATCGGTACAACTGGACCCACCCAGGCGACGAACGGGACCAGAGGTTCCAAGGCGCGGTGTTCCTCTGCAATGAGGAGGAGCAGCGCATTCGGCGCCACTGCGGACGCGTTCGTACCTACCGGAAGTGGCGTCGCTGTCTCGGTCGCCGCCATCGGCCGTTTCTGCCGCTGGCGCGCGGCTGGCTCTGACGTCCGTCTCCACTCCTAGACGTGACTGCGCCCCCGGTCAACCGGTGCAGCAACACCATCCCGGGGGCGCAGCGCGGAACCCACGAAAAGAGGAAAATGAGCTCCGACGAGTACGACTTTAGCGCCTTCATCCCTGGCTTGTCGCCGACTGATGCGCATCAGGTCTACCAACTGGCGCGCAGTGTCTTCGTCAACGCGCTACGGGACGCCCTGCGTGACTGCACGGAGACGCAGGAGCAGTACTACGCTGCGGTCAGCGGCAAGGGCCTTGTCCTACGAGTTCTCCATCTGATCTCCGCTGGCTACGGCGGCGCGCCGAAGTTCAATGTGCCGGAACTGGCGCCACCGCTGTGGCAGGCCGTCCTGTCGAACTACGTGACTTTCGATGAGGGCCAGCAGGTTCACGTGATGACCGAGAAGGGACGCGGGGTACTCACACGGTGGTATGAGTTGGTGGAACCGATCAAGGATCACCCGAGGTTCGCGCCGCTGTGGGCCGAGGTGACCGACTAGCAAGCCGGGCAGGCGGGCCGGTGGCGCTGAGACGCCACCGGCCCGCGCCCGTGATGATGGAGAGGGGTCAGCCAGTGCCGAAGTCGCACAAGGAGCCCACGGATGAAGAACGCCTCGACGCGATCGACGCGCAGGCCGCGCGAGTGCGCGAGCTAGACGCGCAGCGGGCTGCGGCGGAGCGTGCACTTCGCGAACTAGTCGCCGACGCCCGCCGCGCCGGGCTGCTCACCAAGGATCTCGGGCAGGCGACAGGGTGGTCTAAAGGAAAAATGGCGACGGTCTTGACCGAAGCGGGGGTCCCTGGGGATCGGTCCGCACCGCGAAAGCGTCCAGCCATCTCGTAGGCTCTGACCTGCGGTTTTCACTCCTTCAGTCTATTGACTAGTCCCCAGCATGTAGACACTGTGGAAGGGTTCTGAACGGCTTCGGGGGTGGGTGCAGCAACACCCGCCCCTGGAACATCACGAAAAGAGGAACAGCAATGTCTAACCCTGGAAAGCCTGCTCCCAAGCAGGCCAGTAAGACCCCTGGTAAGCCCCCTGCGGCTGCCAAGGCTCCAGCGGGCAGCAAGGCACCAGCCGGGCGGCCTAGGAAGCCTGTGTCAGCCTCCAAGGCTCCGGTTACTGACGGTAAGATTTCGGCTACCGGGAAGGCTGGGACTGAGTCGGCTCCGGCGGCTGTTCCTGCTCCGGTGTTGCCGAAGGTGCGCGACGCGTGGTGCACCCTTGCTACCCAGGTCAATGGGTCGCGCACTGCGGCTGAGTTGGTCGCGAAGGCTGGTTTGAAGGATTGGGATGTCCGTCCGGAGCCTGCGTTCGCGTTCGTGCCGACGGGTGCGTGTGTCGAGTGTGGCAAGGCGATCGGTGTGAAGCACAAGGCGGGCTGTTTCCTGGGTGAGGCCGAGCCGGGTGAGGAGTTCGACGGCAAGGTTGATGAGAACGACACGACCGAGCCGATGGAGGTTCCGGGCTACTACGCGCTGGTGCGCACCAATCCGAGCACAGGTAGGCGCGAGGCGATCGGGGGTTCGGCTCGGCAGTTCACGCCTGCCGCGATCGAGGACCGCGCGCAGATGCTCACCGACATGGCCAAGCAGTTGAACGCGAAGTACGGTGCCGCAGGTCCATTGTGGAGTAACACGGCTGGGTTCGTGTCGATCCGGCAGGCCGACCCGATCAAGGTCGGTAAGGCCGACGAGCTGGAGATGCGCGTGGTGGTGGTGTGCTCGCTCCTGCCGGGCAAGTCGTCGCAGGTGCTGTTCTCGCCGGTGCGTCCGGCGTCGGCAACGGTGCAGCATTTCGGGTTGGCGCCGCAGAATCTGGATGCGGTGTCGAACCCGAGTTCGCGCCTGTCCGAGGGCAGTCAGGCGATCGCGGCAGCACAGGCCGCTGTGGACGAGATCACGGAGCGCGCGGGAAGGCTGCTGGCCGCGAAGATGACGTTGACCGCCTTCGGGGAACTGTGCAACGAGTTGTGGAAGCCGCCGTCGGACACGGCGAACACCTGGTTGAAGGAGCAGCACAAGGTTCGTAAGTCGATGCTGGAGATGCTGTTCTTCGGCGACTACGACATGTTCGCCGGAATCGGCAGGACGCGATGGGCCGCGTGGCAGGCAATCCAGACCGTTGCCGAGCACATGCCGCACGTGCCGATCAAGGACGACGACAAGGACGCCGAGGTTGCCCGCCGTGCCGAGCAAGCCTTGTTCGGCCGGTCAGCCAGCATTGCGGCGGAAGCACTGCGGAAGCTGGAGAAGTGACCATGCAGCCGTAGCCGTCTCAACGGCAACCAACCACCCCAGGGGGACCGGACACTGTCTGGTCCCCCTGGGGCTTTTTCGGGGCTCTGCGGGCCACTCAGAGCCGGAAACAGCCGGTGGATTCAGGGCAAGCTGCCATCCTCACCAGCCACTCCAGGAGCTCGGGCAAGAGCCCAGGCCCCTGGGTTCTCCGGGCCGGGGCCTCTTTCGGGCTGTCTGGTCCTCTCAGGGCTGGAGACGGTCGGAAGGATGGGGTGTGTGCGGACAGCGGCTCACCGCGTGCGGCCTGCTGTGTGAGGGATGCCGGGGCCAGCGTCCGGTGGCCGCTGCCCGCACATGACGAAGGCCCCGCGCCTGAGGGGGAGGAAGCGCGGGGCCTTCAAGAAAAGCTGTCTGCTTGGTGGGTATAGCTCCGCCAAGCCCTGTCAGTATCGCTGGTTCGTGATCATCGTGTCAAGGTTATTCGCAGTCCTGGGCAAGGGTTTCCGCTCGTTGATTGTCCAGGATCTGGCCGAGGTGGGCCCAATGTTCCAGTCTCCACCGCGAATCGCAGGCCGCGCAGACGGTTTCGACTCGGTCGGTGTCGACCGACAGTGCGGGTCTGCGTAGCCATTCCTGTTCGGTGTCGGACCACACGAGAACGGTGGTGTGTCGGCAGGTTGGGCACGCGTGCCCGCGCAGCCGGTAGGTCGGAGCGGGATTGAGCACCGATCGGCCAGCAGCCGCCCACCGCTGGGTTTCCTGTGCGGCATAGGCGAGGTACTCGGCGTCTTCCAGTTGCCAGGACTCCGCGTGTGAGGCCCAGAGCCGCAGCTGTCCGGCGAGGGACGGCCGCGCGCTGGTGCCGAAGAGGTCGTGTCCGAGCGCCGCGAGCGCGCTCCGGAGGGTTTGGCTGATCTCGGCGACCAGGGCGAGCGCGTTCAGGGACGCGGGTGGGCGCGATCCTCGCGCGGAACCTCCGGTGCGCTCGGTGCCTGGCTGTGTCGCGGTCACCAGCTGGTCGATCAGGCACGGCGCGAGCGCGTGTTCCACTGCTCCGGAGTCGCGCGTCACGGTGTGCATGTTCGGCTGGATGAGCTGATCGATCGCGGCGTCGAAGGCCAGCCGGGCGGCCAGTGGGTCGATCTGGTGCTCCTCCGCGTCGTGAGGGACGAGGGTGCTGGTCATCGCGGGGTCTCCTGATCGGGTGTGCCGTTGGTGTGCACGAGTTCGGCTTGGGCGTGGCGGAGTCGGGAGGGGTGCATCCGGTGCACGGGGTCGCGCATCTCCCGGACTCCCGCCCGGTTACGGGACAGGGGTCCGCACACCGCCCACGCTCGTGCCTTGCAGAACGGGCAGGGCACCGAGCGGGCGAGGTCGTGGTCGGCGTTGCGTTTCCAGCCCATCGCCGCGTACACGGTTCGGATCCCGAGCATCCCGGCGTGCCGGTAGTAGTCGCGGGTAGTCGCTCGTGGTGAAGCCGCGGCCTGGACGGGCACCGGTTCGCCTGTGGTGCGATCGCGGGCCGCATCGCAGCGACCGGCGATCTCTGACGGTGTTGCCCGTCGCGCGGCCGGGCCGAGCGCGGCGAAGGCGCGATGGCACTCGGCGAGGCTGTAGCCGGCGAGGCCGGATTCCCAGGCCGACACGACGTCCTCCGCCAGGTGCTTGCCAGTGTGCCGGATCAGCAGGCCCCGCACGTCGTTGCGGCTCATTACCGCGTGCAGGGTGCTCATGCGATCGCCTGGTCGAGTGCGGAGTCGAGGATCGCGGTCAGCTGGTCCGCGTCGGCGTTCCGCGGCTGTGCCTGCCGCACGGCCAGGCCGACGCCGTGTTGGTCGTCTTCGGCGATCGCGGCGGAGCGCAGGCTCTCGAACTGGTCCACCATCTCGGCGTCCCAAGCACGCTTTTTCGGGTCGGTGACCGCGATGCGGGCCGCGCGCATGCGCTCCCCGACGAGCATGGGCAAGAAGTTCGGGGGCAGGGTCTTGCCCGACCACGCCACCAGGCCCGCTCCGATGGTGTTGCTGCCGATGCCCTCGCGCAGCAGCGGGATCACCTGCGCCACGAGCTGGGCGCGGACTGGCGCCGGAACCAATGAGCCGTAGAAGTCCACCAGCCGCGCGGCCTCGGCTCGTCGCTGCTGGCGCACCGAGCCCGGCAGGGTGGTGCCCGCGGATTCGCCGGTGCTGACCTCTTGCGCCGCAGAGGTTTTGGCTGCTACCTGCGCGACGCGGGCGTCGTGCGCGTCACGCGCGGGTAACCCCACTTTCTCACTACACGAAGCGTAAGAAGCTTCTCCAGTCTCCCGCTCCCTACTCCCTTCTCCCAGGTCCTTCGCCGAAGGGTTCTCGGAGGGGTTCGCCGAACCCTCCGATCTGGGCGTAAGCCGGTCCGAGCCAGGCTCGCTCTCCTCGGCGGAATCCATGTTGGACGGTCCGTTCGAGCGCGCGGGCTCTCCGGCCGGCGAGCGGCGGCCGGACGGGCGGACCGTCATCGCGGCCTTGACGGTTTGCGGCAGTTCACGCGCTCCGGCCTCCAGCTCGTGCGCTGCGATCGCCGGGGCCGGACCGGTCACGTGGGCAGGCAGGCGCCGTAGCTCGGCGGCGAGCGCGACCCGCAGAATCGGGGACTCGATGTCGAACGCGACCCGCAGCGCGCCGCGCAGCATGTTCGGCTGCTTGTACAGCTCGTCACTGCGGATGAACGACCTGACGAGCAGTTCCTCGGTGTCCTGATCGATCACCACGAACCGGGCGGCGTCCAACTCGGACAGCGCCGCGCGCATCTCGGTCAGGTCCAGATCCTCGTGCGGCCGGTTCCAGCGCTTCACCGCCAGGTCCAGCACACCGGCATACGACAGTTTCCGCTGGGAGAACAGTTGCAGGTACAGCAGCTTCGCGGCGGTCGAGAGCGCGCGGAAGTCGTTGTTGTCCCAGATGTTCAGATCGAGGCGTGCGTGATCACGCGCCATGGAGAATCCCCCTACAGGACAAGAAAGATGGGCACGATGAACACCGCCGCGCGCCTGCGCGGCGGTATGGACCGGAGGTCAGGACGCGGCGGCCTGCGACTGTGGCTCGTGGTCGCGCAGGGCTTCGGCGTCGAAGGCGTAGACGGCTTGGAGTTTGCCGACGTTGCGGCCTGTGGAGTCGGTCGAGCGCACGTAACGGCCGGTGTGCACCAGCAGACCGGCGGCGCGGAGGCGGTTCACGGTGGACCCGATCAGCTGCGGCTGTACCCAGCTCGGCAGGAGCGTCCGCCAGCGGTTCGCGGTTGTCTCCCGGAACGGGTCGTCCAGGGCATCGCGCACGATCACGGTCACGACTGCGAGGATCTGGGCCTCATTCCGCGGTTCGGCCGTCAGCAGGGCGGCCACGGTGGCGGCGGTCTCGCCGTTGTCAGGGGCACCGGCCGGGTCGGTCGCGCGGGCCTGGGCGACCATCGCCCTGGCCAGCGCGACCAGGTCCCCGAACGGGACCGCTGTCATGCGTTCAGCAGCCGGAAGGTGTTGACCTCCGAGATATCGGAGCATTCCTTCGCGATCTCCGGGTAGCGCTCCTTGAGCAGGTTCTGATCCAGCGCGATACGCAGCGATCCGCTGAAGGTGACGACGGGGACGCCGCCGACCGTGCCGACCTCGGCCCCGGCCGCCACGAGCGCGGCCTTGATCACGGCCTCGTGCTCTTTCCGCTCCTGCGACAACTTCGCCTGCTTGCGCTTGATCCGGCGCAGCGAGGCGATCAGGTGGGCGAAGGCGTCGACCGGCCTTGTGGGCTGCTGGGTAACGTCCTCGCTAGTGCAAATGGGTGTGGCGTGGTTCACGTGAAGCGATCCCCTCGAACTCGTTAACGCAGCGCAAGGCGCCTGCGATCAACTAAGACACGGCTTGATCAATAAGAGGTGTGTACCGGCGGGCGTTCGTAGGGGAACGGGCGCCGGAAAACTAAAGAATGTTTATGGGCGTAAACACTTTCGAGTCTTGCGTGTGTGTGCTGGCGAAGCAGCGCGGTAACCCGACCATAGCCGGGTGAGGTGCAAGTTTGTCAACGCGAATGGCGAGATCGCTGGAAAGTGTTGATGGCCGTAAACAAAATGAGGGTGCGATGACGCTTGAGGGGGCCGTCTCGATCCAGGAAGCCCTGAGTTTCCTGTACGAGAATCGGCGGAGGGAAGACGGAAAACCGCACAGCGACCGGGACGTCGCCGACGCACTGAAGGCGTCGGGTGCCGACGTGTCGTACTCGTCGCTGTGGCAAATACGAAGCGGGAAGCAGCCGCATCCGCGCACGAACATCGTCGTAGCGCTGGCGGCGTTTTTCGGTGTACCAGCAGGATTCTTCCTCGACCACGAGGTCTACGAGGACTGGCGCCGGAAGCTGTCCGAGGAACTTGAGATGCCGCACCAGCGCGCGGGCTCGTCGTGGGTGACACTGCTGCGCAGCTCCAACGAGGCGATGTCGCAACGCAGCACGGCGCTACTGCGCGAGTTGACGGAGCATGTGCGCGGCCTCGAAGCCCGGGACGGTGAGCGCAGCACATGATCCGTCCCGTCATCGGGCGGGGTCTGCTGAACTGGATACGGCGGGGACGTCGACGGGGTCAACGCGTCGTGACCGGCAGTGCGCCGGTCACGAACATCGATGACGTCCGGGCCTTGGTGTGCGCTCTCGACCTGCCCGCCACGATCACGCCCGAAGACCTGGCTGTCCGTCTGTCCACAATGCGCCGACGCCCCGTCCTGATCCAGCCCTATCCCGAGAACATCGTGGCCGAGTCCAGGCGGTCGGGCGAACCGTTGCCTTACGGCGTCTGGGTTGCCGGTGCCGCTAGCGACTACATCTTCTTCCGAGAGGACACCACGCACAGCCATCGGCGGCACATTCTGCTGCACGAGGTCGGGCACATCTTCTGCCGCCACGTCGGGGACGAGGCCAGCGCCGACGGCGGCCCCGAGGACGTGCCGGACCTTCAGACGGTCCGGCGCGCGGTGAAACGCGACGGCGAGTTCGCCGAAGCGCAGGAGTTGGCCGCGGAAACCTTCGCGTACCTGATCGAGCGCCAGACCCGGCCGACCCTGTCCGCGACCGGCGAGACCCCGGCCGCGCGCTACCGCCTCTTGGAGGACTGATGATCGCCCTCGCGCAAATTCAGGGGCTGCTGACCTGGCTGGCCGCGACCAGTGCCCTGATCTACTGGTTCCGGTCCTGGCAACGGTCCCGGACACCCGGTGTCCTGGCGATGGTGCGGGCGCTGGCCGCTCTCGACGTCGCGATCGTGGTCGGACCCGACTACGGCGTCTACGGCTGGCTGTTCGGCGTCGAAACCCTGCCCAACTATGTGACGCACGTCGCGGCGCTGTTCTCCACGTACTACCTCCAGGTGTTCGTGCTGTACCTGGCGCACCCGGCCGACACGATCCCGCCCAAGATCCGGCCCCGGACCCGGCTCCTCATCGTCGCCCAACTCGTGCTCGCCGCGCTCTATCTCGCCGGGCCGGTCCGCGGAGACCACCCATCGATCGCGTCGACGTCGGGCAACCACGCGGTGATCGTGGCCTACCTCGCGGTGTTCGTCCTCTACATCGGGCTCGCCATGGTCGACGTCATCATCGTGTCCCGCCACGCCCGCGACCTCCCGGCCGGGCACCTGCGGCTCGGCCTGCGGCTGCTGCGGTGGGGCGCGATGTGCGGCCTGGCGTTCGCCGTGCACAAGGCGGTCGCCTCGCTCGTCCGGCACGTCGACCTGTGGCCACCGCTCGTTCCGCTGTTCCACAGCGTCGTGCCCGGCATCCTCACCACCGCCGGGCTGCTGCTCATGACGACGGGCATCATGGTTCCTGCGGTCGGTCCCCGCCTCCAGCTTCGGCGCCACCACCGCGCGCTCCTGCCGTTGTGGCGCGACCTGGTGGACTTCGCGCCCACGGTCCAGTTCACCGAGCCCGCCGCCCGCCGGCTGTGGTCCGGCCGTGGCGATATCGCCGCCCGCGTCCGCCACCGGCTCACCGAAATCCACGACGTCCTGGTCGGCCCGCTACAGCCGTACATCGACCCGCAGGTGCACGCCGCCGCCCTGGGCCGGGCCGAAGCCAGCCCGGTGCGCGGTGCCACGGCGGCCGCGACCGCGCAGGCAGTCACCATCGCTACCGCTCTCAACGCCGCGCGAGACGAGACGCCGGTCAACGCCGTCAGCCCGGTAGCGTTCACCCCGCCGGACGTGACCGACATTCGCGACGAGGCGGCCTGGCTCGCCTCCGTCGCCACGGTCTACGCCCACCTACACACCAAGGAGCAGCCGTCCCATGTCGCCCGTGCCCGCTGAAACCACCTCCGCGAGCGTCCGGCAGCGATCAGCCCGCATCGCCACCGAGGTACTCGCCCCCTGGGTCTGGGTGCTCCTGCTCCCGCTCGCCGTCGCCTGGCAGGTCACCAGCCACCACGTCGGTGAGACACTGCTCTGGGGCCTGATCACCGGCGTCTTCGGCTCGATCCTGCCCATGGCGGTCATCATCCGCGGAGCCAAGAAAGGCCAGTGGGACAGCCACCACGTCACCAACCGCGCCGCACGCGTGATCCCGTTCGCCGCCTGCATCGGGTTCCTCGCGATCGGCTTCGGCATCCTGATCGTCGGCAACGCACCCCGCGAACTCATCGCGCTCGCGGCCGCCGAACTCATCTCACTAGTTATCTCGGTCGCGATCACGTTCGGAGCCAAGTTCAAGGTCTCCATGCACGCGGCCGTCGCCGCCGGAGCAGTCGCCGTCCTCGTCCAGGTCTACAACCCGTGGGCTGCGCTCCTGCTCCTCGGCGTCGCCTGGGTCTGCTGGTCCCGTGTCGAACTCAAGGACCACACCACCGCCGAGGTCTCGGTGGGAACGCTCGTAGGTCTCGTCGGCGGCGGCGGCGCTTACCTCGCCCTCGCTGCCGCGCTCGTCTAACAGGGGCGGGGCGCTGTTGTTGCCAGCGCCCCACCCTGGTCAGGCCGCCTGCTCGACCTGCTCGTCGCCCTCATCCTCGGGGTCGTTCTCGGTTCGAGAACCTGTGGTCTCGGCCTGCCACCACGTGGTCGGGCCGAGCAGTGACGTGTCGGCTGCGATCGTGATGGGCTCGCACGCTACGGGTTCGGTCCTCATGAGGTACGGCAAGGCCGCGAGAAATTCCTCAATGGTGGTCACGCGCATTCTCCAGTGCAATTCGCATTTCCGCATTCGCACGGAATATCAGGGAGTACTGTTCCGTAGGCAGCGGCGTGCTCAGCTTTCTGTTCATCAGTGTAGTTACCGTCTTGCGATGTTCCGTCCGGATTAGCTTTCATTTTGCGCTGCTTCCTCCCGCCGCTTCCTGTCGGCTTCCCCCTGCTTCTCCACGTTCTCGTCTGTCCACATTTCGTTGTACCGCCAAACAGCGAATGCCAGGCGCGCGGTTCTTCACTTGTCTCCTAACTATTGGGCGACTTTCCCGGAAAGTTGAGGCTCGGAGGCGGCGGGGAGTCACACTCGCCGCCTCCGAGCACCCGCCGTCCCTACTTGACGACGGGGGTTGGACCCAGCCGTCGCGCCCGGCGGGGGGCTTCACAGGCGCGACGGCCGAGAATTAATCAATCAGAACCCTTTAGGCAGTGAGCCCTTCGTGCTGGATCTGATCCAACGGCAGCCGACCATACTGCCGGTTCCGCCGTGGCTCGCGGCAAGTCTGAGAAACGCGTCCCTTTTCCGCCTCCGAGAGACTGCGAACACACGACGTCGAGCCCTGGCTATCGCCCACCTGTAGCGCGTGGTGGGCCGCAGAAGCACGGCCTCTCTCCACGTAATTCTCACATTGTCCTCAAACGCGATATCGTCCGCAACCAGGCTGCCGACGTAGCTAATGACTTCGTCATAAATATCAGTGCGACAGTCATAAGTGTTTTCGCTGAGCCACTTTGACGGATCTTCAATCCTGATATTCATTTTCACTGTAACATCTACCGGGCTCATAGCAGCCGATCCGGGATCGCGAGGAAAGCATCAGCCTTTCCGACCTGCGCGACGACGGCGGCAGTGAGCATTCCCGCTACCGGACTGATCAGTGGCGGCCCCTCGGGATACCACATGTAAGCTGGGCCGACACCAGGCGGCAAAATCGTCGTACCGGCAAACATGGTTTCGATTTCCTTCCGGGTTGCGACCTGACCAACACCAAGCGAGCTATGGTTCAGGTGATACTCGAAGCTCCGGGCGAGTGGAGTGAGTTCCGGATGTTCCGGGTCAAGCAAATGTGTTGCGATGACAAACGAACCATCCGGAAGATGTTCTATGTGCTCTTGAACCACCCCGGCAACCTCGGCGCGCGTCCCGCCGTGAAACGAAAGAATCCCGCTCAGTATCAACGCGACAGGCTCTCGCCTGTAGGAAACAGGGACGTTCTCGATCGTTTCCCACATCCGCTTCGGGTCGTAGGGATCGACCTGCACCACGTGCGTCTGATTCTCGCTGTCCCCGATGAGTGCCCGTTGCGCCGCAGCGGCCAGGCAGTCAGCTTCGATCACGGCGATGGTCGCCGAGCGTTCACAACGTCGAATGACCTGGTGAAGGTTCTGGTCAGAGAAGTCAGGCAAGCCGTAACCCGCGATCAGCCACCGCGTTAGGCAGTAAGAACGCGCCAGATATCGGATCGCACGGCGCATGAATTCACGTTCCGAGGCGAAGACAAATCCAATGTCAGGCGACACGCTCAAGAGTTTGCCTCGCAACTCGCGTTCGATCTCATGAGCTTCTTTTCCACCGAGGAAAGCGTCATAGAGGTAGGGCAAATTAACCCTGGTGGAGTCAACGCCCGGCGGGTTGTACGTCCACTGCCGAGTTGCCTCATCGAGGGTCATAGATCCCCCCGGCACGCTGGCGCGACAAGTCCCTCGCCAGCGGACCCAGGTCGGTGAACGTGCCGTCCACCTCACCGGCGCTCCGCGACAACAGCGCACCGATGGAAACGAGTTCTTCGCCGCACTTCCGGAGGCCGGCAACCTGGCGCTTCGGCGCCTTCTGCGCCCGAGCTAACCGCGCGGCGTGCTTCGCAATCGTCGACGCGGCCTCAAGCGCGCTCGCCAGAAGCTCATGATCCTGTTCGCGCATAGCAATGCTCCTGACTCGCGGTCCGCCGGGGTTTCGGGATCTGACCGAGCCGCGGAGGAGGCTCCTCCGGCAGTTCCCCCTTACTCGGCGCCCAGGCATCACTCGGCGGCAGCTCGTAACTCGGCCTCGTCTGCGGCTCAGCGTCCACGACAAGCAGGTCAGGCCGTGTCACGTCATCCAGAAACGACCGATCGACAGGAGCCCTGTGCACCTCACGCGGCACCTGTGGCGAAGCCGTAAAGAGCGGAAGCGGCGCGGTATCCATGGTGGACCCAGAAAGGTCGCGAATCAGTCTCGCAAGACGGATCGACTTCTCTTTAGTCGCTTGCTCGTCGATGCGCCGCTTGACCGCCTTCCACGACGTGTACTCATCAGGATCGCAATGCTCGCCGACAGACCGGAAGAACTGGTCCCAGACCTTCCAGGCGGCTAGCCCCAGCGCGCATAGCCCTACAAACACGCCACAGATGACCCCGCCAACGTGCACCGTTGCGCCGCTCATCTTCATCCCTCACCGTCTCGAACTGGGCGTCTTCAGCGCCCGAACGGATTTCACTCTCTGTGCCGAGAGCACGCCTTAGCGTTGCCGCCGACTGGGTGAAGTCGGTACGTCAGGAGACTTGACGTCTGTTGACTTCTCTTGACGTCTTGTAACGGCGTTCGCCACGCAGGGTGTCCGCCCTCTAGCCTGGACAGGCCCCAAGAGATGGAGGTGCGATGGACGACAAGCTGCCGCGAACCCGGCTTGAGCAGCTAATGAGCCATAGGCACATGACGGTCAAGGACTTGACCCAGCAGGTTGTCGCGATCACCGGCGAGCACGTCTCAGACCGACAGGTGTATCGGTGGGTCGTCGGTGAGGTGCGCACGCTTCCCTTCGCCCAGTCTCAAGCAGCGCTCGAAGCGATCTTCGCGGAGCCGGTTCAGAGGCTCGTCGGTCCTCCATACGGCAGCGGGCAGGTTTCGCAGGCGTCGCTAGTTCGTGCACCCGGTCTTCAATTGGATTACGAGCGGGACAACTGGAAGCGGCAAATGATCGCGTTGAGCGCGACTCGTGCGCGCGAGTTTTTGAGCAAGAGGGAGGTCTCTACCGTGGGTCCCGAAACGATAGGCCAGTGCGCAGACGACGTCCGCGAACTGACGGTTCGATATCAGCAGGAACCGCTGGAGAACCTGCTTGCCAAGATGAGCAGTACTCAAGAGCGCCTGTTCAGCTTTCTGGATGGACACCAGAAGCCAGCAGAGAAAAGAGAGCTCTACTTACTTGCAGGCGTAGCCTCTGGGCTGATGGCTCGGGCTTCGCATGATACTGGCGATTCAGAAGCCGCAATGACCAATGCTCGGGCCGCCTTTACTGCCGCCAATAATGCGGGTCACTCGGGCCTGAAAGCTTGGGCCAAAGGCTTGCAGTCTCTCATCTCATACTGGAAACGTCGCTACGATGAATCAATTAAGTATGCGCAAGAGGGGCTCGCTTTCGCAAACGCGAACCCCAACACGTCAGCTGTATGGCTCGCATCTGGGGAAGCGCGCTCCCTTGCGGCCCTTGGACGATTTGAGGAAGCGCAGGCTGCGGTGAACCGGGCGGCTGATATACGGGACCGCGTTCAACGCGACGACCTTGATGAACTCGGAGGATTCTGCATTTTCACCCGCCCACGCGAGCTCTACTACGCCGCTGAGGCGTTGGCGTGGGGAGGCCGTAGCCAATCGGACCTTGCCGAGCGCGTCGCGCTTGAGGCAATTACCGCCTACGAGAACGCTCCGACGTCAGATCGAGCGTTCGGAGACGAGGCTGGCGCTCGCTGCGCCTTGGCGATCGCGAGGATTCAGCGCAGCGAGTTCGAAGGCGCTTCCGTCGCGATGGCAGAAGTTCTAGAGCTGCCAGCATCGCAACGAACACATGGGATCGTGACCGCCGTTGAGGACGTTCAGGGCGTCCTGAGTCGCGTAGCCATCGAGGCCAGGCCGATCAGTGAACTCGGAGACTCCATGCGCGTCTTCTCGTCCGAACGTCTGGCGCTCCCAAAATGAGCGAATCTATCGATGTAAAAGGATCACGGATGGTTGACGAGCTACGCGGCAAGATCACAAAGCTTCGCGACTTCAAAAGCTCGGACGGTGCCGCTGCCTTCAAGATTGTCGGCGATGACCGGGTCACTAGCTTTCTGTCGTTCGACAGTCGCTCGCCTGGGATGGCGCAGAAGATGGTCGACGATGCAATCGCACGTATCGACGGAGCGCTACGAACTGAGTACTACTTAGCAATCACGCGGATCGATGATGACGAGCTGATCGGTACCTGCCGCATCGCCTTCTCTGGCGTGAAGGCGGCCAAGCTCGGTTACGCCATGGCTGCGGAGCAGTGGGGCAACGGCTACACCACTGACGCTGTACAGACCATCCTCACCTTCGCCTTCGGAACCCTCGACTTGCATCGCATCACGGCCGCGATCGGCCCCGACAATCATGCATCGCAAGCCGTGGTCAAGAAACTCGGCTTTACCCGTGAGGGTGTCCTGCGGGATCACGTGTTCACCAACGGGGCGTGGCGAGACTCAGTACTCTTCTCGGTTCTGAACCGTGAATGGCCAGCGACCTAAGCGCCCACGATCAGTACATTGCCGCTCTGAGTTACGCGGTCGAAGCCTCAAGGAGGCACCTGCCACTCCCTGTGCACGGACTATGCACAGGGAGTGGCATCGGTTAACAAGCTGACAGCGTCCGACGGGTGCATGCCTGTAGGAGCACGCGCCCGCCATGCCGCAAATCACGCTTGTAGTCTCTGAGCTGCGAAAACAGCACTCAGGGTTTCACTGCCTTAGTTGAAACTTGACTTTCGCAACGTTGAAGGTTGCGAAAGTGCCCTTCGCAACACTTGCGTGAACGCTCGGCTCGTGGGCGGGCGGCGCCTTACGCCGGAGCGGGACCAGGACGCCCCCTGTGTGGATTTCAGCTCATCCAACGCGCCGAAATCCACACAGTCCTACTCCTCGATGCCACGCCGACACCACGAAACTCCCCGTCCGCGCCAGATCCTGCCGCGTTTAGTCCTCTAGTTGCGGTGGTTCGGCATCGAACTACCGCAACCAGAGGACTACTTGCGGAGGCTAGATGAGCTCAAGCGGGTCCAGCTGGATCCGGATGGGTTCGGGGGCCTTGCGGGCGTCCCGGCGCGCGGCGGCCGCGTGGATCGCGGCGGCGAGGGCCTTTCCGTCCGGACGCGCGACGCGTACCAGTGCGCGTTCGCGTTCGGCGTTGCCGTCCTCGTCGACGTCGCCGAGCGGCACCGGGCCGAGTACCTCGCCGGTCTCCGGGAGGGCGAGGTCGTCGAGCAGTCCGGCGACCGCGTCCGGGGTGCCTTCGATACTCGCCATCCGCATCACGGGCGGGAAGCCGAGTTCCCGGCGTTCCGCCAGTTCCTGACTCGCGTGCCAGCCCGGATCCCACCGCACCAGTGCCTGTACGACGGCGAGACCCGCTTCCGCGCCGACGAACACGCGTCCGCCGCCGGTGCCCGGCCGCACCAGGGCCGCGGCCGCCATCCAGCGGCGCAGAGTCTCCTCCCCCGCGCGCAGGTCCTGCCGTCCCAGCAACGCCCAGCCGTCCAGCAGCAACGCGGCGCCGTACCCGCCTTCCGCGATCGGTTCGGCTCCCGGCGTGCACACCACCAGCGCGGGTTTTCCGGGCACTGAAGCCAAAACCTCCGACGCGCCGGAGGTCCGCACCGGGAATCCGGAGAACGCGCGGCCGAGCTCTTCCGCGGTCCGCTTGGAGCCGACGACGACCGCCCGCAACCGTACGGAACCACAAGCAGCGCAATGAAAATTCGTCTCGGGGACACCGCACCACCGGCAGGCGGGCGGTCTCGGCGAGCCGTCGATCAGCCCGCCGGGCAGGGAAAGCGGGCCCGCGCACCGACGGCAGTGCGCCGACGTCCGGCAGTGGCCGCAGGCGAGGCCGGGCACATACCCGCGACGCGGAACCTGCACCAGGACAGGGAATCCGGCGGCCAGCGACTGCCGCGCCGCCTCGAAAGCGACCGAAGGGAGCCGTGCCGCCTTCGCCGCTTCGTCCCGTGCGACGTCGAAGTCCTCGCCGACCGGGGTCACGCGCGGCGCGGCGGCCCGCAGCTCGGGGCGGGCCGCGACAAGTGGTTGCGCCCAGCCCGATTCCACCAGGAACTGTGCCTCGGCCGTCCGCGCGAACCCCGCGACGAGCAGGGATCCCTTCGCGACGTGCGCGCGATCCATCAGGACATCGCGGACGTGCGGATACGGCGCGTGCTGGTCGAGGTGGACGTCGTCGCCGTCGTCCCACACCACGAACAGACCGGGGTCGGCGACCGGCGCGAACATCGCCGCGCGGGTGCCGACGACGACCCGCACGGTGCCGCGCAGCACCGCGAGCCAGCGACGGTAACGCTCGGCCGGACCCAGCCCGGCGATCAACGCGACCACCGCGTCGGAGCCCATCAACTCGGAACAGGCGTCGTGCAGCCGGGTCAGGTCACGGTGGTCCGGCACGACCATGACGACACCGCGTCCGGCAGCGGCCGCCACCGCGGCGGCTTCGGCGAGACGCCGCGGCCAGTCCTCGCCCGGCAGACCCTGCCAGACGGCGTTGGCCGGACGGCGTTGGCCGACGGCCTCCAGGAAGGCCGGACCGTTCTGGTACTTCTCCCAAGCCGCGGTGTCCGGGGCCGACGGCACGGGTGCGGGCTCGGCGGCGGGCTCTCCCTCGACCTTCGCGTGCCTCGACGGGATCGCCAGCCGCAGGACGTCGCTGAGCGTGCCGCCGTAACGGTCCGCGACCGATCGGCAGAGCGTGTGCAGCTCCGGAGGCAACACCGGCTCACTCGACGTCACCCTGTCGATGTACGCGAGCTTCCCGGTGAAGTCCGTGGTGTCGGCGCGCTCGACGAGGTAACCGTCGACGAGCTGGCCCGCGAACCGGACGCGCACCCGGCAGCCGGGCACGGCGGTCTCGTGCAGCTTTTCCGGGATCTGGTAGTCGAAGGTCCGGTCGAGGTGCGTGAGCGGGATGTCCACGACGATCCGCGCGACCGGGTTTTCGGGCGCGGGGTTCTGCGCGCCGCGACGGCTGGTCTTACCGCGCGACGGTTTGGCCTTCCGCGCCGGTTCGGCTTTCTGCGGAGGCTCCGGGAGGTCCCACAGCGGGGCCGGTTCGGGACTGCTGCTCACCCGCTGATCTCTACCAGACTCCCCCGACACAGCCTGTCACCCCGTGCGATGAAAGTCCCCTTCATGGCGAAATTTGCCATGAAGGGGACTTTCATAGCGCTACTGGACGCCGAAAATCAGGCGCCCGCGGCCGACTTCAGGTCCACCGCCCGCGCCGTGCTCTCCCACGGGAGATCCAGCTCGGGACGGCCGAAGTGACCGTACGCGGACGTCGGCGCGTAGATCGGCCGAAGCAGGTCGAGGTCGCGGATGATCGCGGCCGGACGCAGGTCGAAGACCTCCGTGATGGCGGCCTGGATCTTCGACGGGTCGACCGTCTCGGTGCCGAAGGTCTCGACGAAGAGGCCCACCGGGGCCGCCTTGCCGATCGCGTACGCCACCTGGACCTCGGCGCGCGAGGCGAGACCGGCGGCGACGACGTTCTTCGCCACCCAGCGCATCGCGTACGCGGCCGAGCGGTCGACCTTGGACGGGTCCTTGCCGGAGAACGCGCCGCCACCGTGACGGGCCATGCCGCCATAGGTGTCGACGATGATCTTGCGGCCGGTCAGGCCCGCGTCACCCATCGGGCCGCCGATGACGAAGCGGCCGGTCGGGTTGACCAGCAGCCGCACGTTGGAGGTGTCGAGCCCGAGCTCGGCGATCTCCGGGGCGACCACATGCTCGCGGACATCGACGCCGAGCATCTGCTCGAGGTCGATACCGTCCGCGTGCTGGGTGGACACGACCACCGTGTCGAGCCGCACCGGCTGGTCGCCGGCGTACTCGATGGTGACCTGGGTCTTGCCGTCCGGGCGCAGGTACGGCAGCACGCCGTCCTTGCGGACTCGGGTCAGCCGCTGCGAAAGGCGGTGCGCCAGCGCGATCGGCAGCGGCATCAGCTCGGGGGTGTCCGAGCAGGCGTAGCCGAACATGAGGCCCTGGTCGCCGGCACCCTGGCGGTTGATCTCGTCCTCGTCGGATTCGACGCGGGACTCGTAAGCGGTGTCGACACCTTGTGCGATGTCGGGCGACTGAGAGCCGATGGCGACGTTGACGCCACAGGAGTTGCCGTCGAAACCCTTGGCCGAAGAGTCGTAGCCGATCTTCAGGATCACGTCGCGGACAATGGTCGGGATGTCCGCGTAGGCCTCGGTGGTCACCTCGCCGGCGACGTGCACCTGCCCGGTCGTGATGAGGGTTTCGACCGCCACCCGGCTTCGCGGGTCCTTGGCCAGCAGGCCGTCCAGGATCGAGTCGCTGATGGCGTCGCAAATCTTGTCGGGATGACCCTCAGTCACCGATTCCGATGTGAACAGTCTGCTCGTGGACGCGGTCACGGTGGCCGTCACTTCCTCACCTAGACGTCTGATGCCCAGAAAGTTAGGCACCCCTTAGCTGTGCTCAAGCGTACTTACTATCGTTGGAGAGTCCCTCAACGCTTCATCAAGGTCACCACAGCGTCCCACAATGTGGACGCCAGCTCCGCCTTCGCGCCGAGCGGGATCGGAATCTCGGTCCCGTCGGCCCCGAGCAGCCAGCCGGAGTTGTCCTCGGTCCCGAACGCCTTGCCCTCGCCGACGGCGTTCACCACCAGCAGGTCCGCGCCCTTGCGCTTCAATTTGACCCTGGCATGGTCGAGGACGCCACCCTTATCGTCCCCTGTTTCCGCGGCGAACCCGATGACCACTTGGCCCGCTGTCCGGTTCCGGACGAGCTCGGCCAGGATGTCGGCGTTGCGGGCGAGTTCGACGACCGGATCCGGCGTGTCGTCGGACTTCTTGATCTTGTGATCGGCCCGGTTCGACGGCCGGAAGTCGGCGACGGCGGCGGCCATCACGACGACGTCGGCGGACGCGGCCTCGGCGTGCATCGCCTGGCGCAGTTCCTCGGCGGTGGACACATGCACGACCTTGGCACCCGCCGGTTCCGGCAGCGCGATGGTGTGCGCGGCCACCAGGGTGACGTCGGCGCCGCGCTGGGCGGCGACCCGGGCCAGCGCGTAGCCCTGTTTCCCCGAGGAGCGGTTGCCCAGGTAGCGGACCGGGTCCAGCGGCTCGCGGGTGCCGCCTGCCGAAATCGCCACGCGCACGCCTTCGAGGTCGCGCGGGAGGGCGTTCGGTACGGCCAGCAGGAGCCGGGCGAGGTCGACGATCTCGGCGGGGTCGGCGAGCCGTCCCTTGCCGGTGTCGGTGCCGGTGAGCCTGCCGGCGGCGGGTTCGGCGACGACCAGGCCGCGTGAACGCAGCAGCGCCACGTTGTCGCGGGTGGCCGGGTGCTCCCACATCTCGGTGTGCATCGCCGGGAAGAAGGCGATCGGGCACCGGGCGGTGAGCAGGGTGTTCGTCAGCAGATCGTCCGCGATACCGTGCGCGGCCTTGGCGAGCAGGTTCGCCGTGGCGGGCACCACGATCACCAGATCGGCTTCCTTGCCGACGCGGACGTGCTGGACCTCGGGCACCTCGGTGAACACGCCGGTGTGCACCGGATGCCCGGACAGTGCCTCGAAAGTGGCCGCGCCGACGAAGTTCAGCGCGGCTTCGGTGGGGACCACGCGGACGTCGTGACCGGATTCGGTCAGCCCGCGCAGGACCTCACAGGCCTTGTAGGCGGCGATGCCACCACCCACGCCCAAAACGATCCTGGGTTTACTCAACGGTGTTCTCGGCGGTTTTGCACGGGATCACCTGGACAGCCGCCGTGACCATTGAGTGCCTACTCACCCTCGGTGTGCTCGAGCAGGCCACCGTGGATCTCGCGCAGCGCGATGGACAGCGGCTTCTCGCGCGGGCCCGGCTCGACCAGCGGGCCGACGTACTCCAGCAGACCCTCGCCCAGCTGGGCGTAGTAGTCGTTGATCTGACGGGCGCGCTTGGCCGCGTAGATCGCCAGCGCGTACTTCGAGCTGACCTTTTCGAGCAGGTCGTCGATCGGCGGGTTGGTGATGCCTTCGAGCTCTTCGTGGATACCGAGCGTGGACATGGTCGTCACTCGTGGTGCTCCGAATCTTTGGGTGTCTGGTCGCCGACTATCAAGTTTAGCAACTGCTCGGCGGCGTCACGCACGTCGGCGTTGACGACACGCTCGTCGAACTCCCCGGCGGCGGCGAGTTCACGCTCGGCCTCGGCCAGCCTGGCCTGTACGGCGGCCTCGTTCTCGGTGCCGCGGCCGGTCAGCCTGCCGACCAATTCGTCCCACGACGGCGGCATCAGCATCACCAGCCGCGCCTCCGGCATCGCCTTGCGGACCTGCCGCGCGCCCTGGAGTTCGATCTCCAGGATGGCGTTCTTGCCCGCCGCCAGCGCCCGCTCCACGGGCTCGCGCGGGGTGCCGTAGCAATTGCCGGTGAACTCGGCGTATTCGAGCAGCTCGCCCGCGTCGACCATACGGTCGAACTCGGCGCGGTCGACGAAGTGGTAGTGCTCGCCGTCCACCTCACCCGGCCTCGGCTTCCTGGTGGTCACCGAGACACTGAAATAAATCTCCGGATCCAGCTTGCGCAGCTCCCCAGCCACGCTCGACTTCCCGACTCCGGAAGGCCCTGAGACGACCGTGAGCCGGTGCCGGGAGTTGAGTCCCGCCACCGGCTCACCGCCGCGGTCAGCGCCCGGGGTCACCGGGTGGTCCTGACCGATGCCGCTCACTCGCCGCTGAATTCGGCCAGCAGCGCCTTGCGCTGCCGGTCGCCGAGGCCGCGAAGACGACGGCTGGGTGCGATCTCCAGTCGTTCCATGGTCTGCTGGGCACGGACCTTGCCGACGCCCGGAAGAGCCTCGAGCAAAGCCGAGACCTTCATCTTGCCGAGGACTTCGTTCTCCTCGGCCTGCTTCAGCACCTCGACCAGAGTGGTACCGCCCCGCTTCAGCCGCTCCTTCAGCTCAGCACGGATGCGGCGGGCGGCGGCGGCCTTCTCCAGCGCCGCAGCGCGCTGTTCCTCTGTCAGCTGGGGAAGTGCCACGTTTTCCTCCGGTAGTTCTCAAATCTGGGTGGGTGTGGCGACGGTACCCACCCGTTACCTCGGGCCACAATGCGGGGGTGGCTGGTCATGACCGATTCCCGGGCCTGCTATTGGCCGTTTTCCAGGGGACCGAGGGAATCCCGTGTCCGCCGAACGGCCGCACGCAACGCTTCGGGAGCCGGTCCGTGCTTGAGCACGTCGCGGGAGGACGCCGGGAGCACACCCGGCAATCCCGGCCCGAAAAGGCCACGGAGATCGGCCACAGTCGCTCCCTGTGCCCCGAAACCGGGTGCCAGGACGGGACCGTTCAGCTTGCTCAGATCGAGCTCTCCCGGCGCGATGGTCGCGCCGACGACGACGCCGATGTCACCCAATGGCCCGACACCGGCGTTATGCGCGCCCGCCGTGTCGACGATGTCCTGCGCGACGGTCTTTCCGTTGGGCAGCACGGCGTTCTGCAATCCCTGCGCCTCCGGGTTGGAGGTGCGCGCGAGGACGAACAGCCCCTTGCCTTGCGCCTGCGCAAGCTCGACGGCGAAGTCCAGCGAGCCGAAGCCGAGGTACGGCGACACGGTGATGGCGTCAGCTTCGAGTTCGGCCCCCGCTGGAAGGAACGCCGCCGTGTACGCCGCCATCGTGGAACCGATGTCGCCACGTTTGACGTCCAGCAGGACGAGCGCGCCCGCCTCCCGGCACACCTTCATCGTCTTGGCCAGAACAGCGACCCCAGGAGGCCCGTAGGCCTCGAAAAAGGCCGACTGGGGCTTGATCACCGCGACCTCGGGCGCGATCGTCTCGGCGGCCGTGAGGGCGAACCTCTCCAGACCGCCCGCGTCCGCCGGAAGTCCCCACGCCTGGAGCAACCCTGGATGGGGGTCGATCCCGGCGCAGAGCGGTCCCTTTTCCGCGACCGCCCGCGCCAGCCTCGCCCCGAACCGCTCGGTCACGACTTGGCCTTCAGCGCCGCTTGGAGGCTCTGCAGCGACCGCACGCCGATGTCGCCCTTGATGACGGCCTCTATCCCGTGCACGGCCGCCGCCGCGCCCTGCACCGTGGTGATGCAGGGGATGTCCCGCGACACCGCGGCGGTACGGATCTCATAGCCGTCGATGCGCGGACCACTGTTGCCGTACGGCGTGTTGATCACCATCTGCACGCCGCCGCCGAGGATGACGTCCACGACGTTGGGCTCATCGGCGGTCGAACCCTCGTAGTACTTGCGCACGACGCTGCAAGGAATCCCATTGCGCCGCAACACTTCCGCGGTACCGGAGGTGGCGAGGATCTCGAACCCGAGGTCCGCCAGCCGCTTCACCGGGAACACCAGCGAACGCTTGTCGCGGTTGGCGACGGAGACGAACACCTTGCCCGAGGTCGGCAGCGAGCCGTAGGCCCCGGCCTGCGACTTGGCGAACGCCTTCCCGAAGGAGACGTCGACGCCCATGACCTCACCGGTGGACTTCATCTCCGGGCCGAGCAGCGAGTCGACGCCGTGGCCCTCAGGAGTACGGAAGCGGTGGAACGGCAGGACCGCCTCCTTGACCGCGACCGGCGAATCGGCGGGCATATGGCCCCCGTCACCCTCGGCGGGAAGGACGCCGGACTCGCGCAGTTCCTTGATCGACGAACCGGTCATGATCAGCGCCGCGGCCTTGGCCAGCGGCACCGCGGTCGCCTTCGACACGAAAGGCACCGTCCGCGACGCCCGCGGGTTGGCCTCCAGGACGTAGAGGACGTCGTCCTTGAGCGCGTACTGGACGTTCAGCAGGCCGCGGACGCCGACACCACGCGCGATGGCCTCGGTGGACTGGCGCACCGTCTCGATGTCGGTGCGGCCCAGCGTGATCGGCGGCAGCGCGCACGAAGAGTCGCCGGAGTGGATCCCGGCCTCCTCGATGTGCTCCATGACGCCGCCGAGGTAGAGGTCGTCGCCGTCGAACAACGCGTCGACGTCGATCTCGATGGCGTCGTCGAGGAAGCGGTCCACGAGCACGGGGTGCTCGGGGGTGACCTCGGTGGCGCGGTGGATGTAACCGGCGAGGGATTCCTCGTCGTACACGATCTCCATGCCGCGTCCGCCGAGCACGTACGACGGCCGCACCAGTACCGGGTAGCCGATCTTGTCGGCGATCCGCTTCGCACCCTCGAACGAGGTCGCCGTGCCGTACTTCGGCGCGGGCAGCCCGGCGTCGGTGAGGACCTCGCCGAACGCGCCGCGGTCCTCGGCGAGGTGGATCGCGTCCGGGGAGGTGCCGATCACCGGGACACCGGCGTCGGCGAGGCGCTTCGCGAGCGAGAGCGGGGTCTGGCCGCCCAGCTGCACGATGACGCCGGCGACGGTGCCGGACTCCTGCTCGGCGTTGACCACTTCCAGGACGTCCTCGAACGACAGCGGCTCGAAGTAGAGCCTGTCCGAGGTGTCGTAGTCGGTGGAGACGGTCTCGGGGTTGCAGTTGACCATGACGGCTTCGAAACCGGCCTCGCGCAGGGCGAGCGCGGCGTGCACGCACGAGTAGTCGAACTCGATTCCCTGCCCGATGCGGTTCGGCCCGGAGCCGAGGATCAGCACCTTCGGCTTCTCGGTCTGCGCGGTGATCTCCGACTGCGCCGCGGGATCGGTCTCGTAGGCCGAGTAGTGGTACGGCGTCTTGGCCGCGAATTCGGCCGCGCAAGTGTCGACGGTCTTGTACACCGGCCGCACGCCGAGACGGCGGCGCAGCGCGCGGACACCGTCCTCGCCCGCCAGTTCCGGCCGCAGCGCGGCGATCTGCTGGTCCGAGAGGCCGGTGCGCTTGGCGCGCCGCAGCAGCGGCTCGTCGAGCACCAGCGCGTCACGGACCTCGGAACCGACCTCGCCGATGAGGGCGATCTGGTCGATGAACCACGGGTCGATACCCGACGCCTCATGGATCTGCTCGACGGTGCCACCGAACCGCAACGCCCGCTCGACCTCGTAAAGGCGTCCGTCATGCGGCGTGCGCAGGAGGTCCAAAATGGACTCCAGCGTCGCGCCTTCCGGATCGGGGCGGGTCCAGAAGCCGGTGGCCTTGGTGTCGATGGACCGCAGTGCCTTGCCGAGTGCCTCGGGGAAGCTGCGGCCGAATGACATCGCCTCGCCGACGCTCTTCATCGTCGTGGTCAGTGTGGGATCCGCGCCGGGAAACTTTTCGAAGGCGAACCGCGGCACCTTCACCACGACGTAGTCCAGCGTCGGCTCGAAGGCCGCCGGGGTCTCGCCGGTGATGTCGTTGCGGATCTCGTCGAGGGTGTAGCCGATGGCGAGCTTCGCGGCGATCTTGGCGATCGGGAAGCCGGTCGCCTTCGACGCCAGCGCGCTCGACCGCGACACCCGCGGGTTCATCTCGATGACGACCATGCGGCCGTCTTCCGGGTTGATCGCGAACTGGATGTTGCAGCCGCCGGTGTCGACGCCGACCTCGCGCAGCACGGCGATGCCGACGTCGCGCATGTGCTGGTACTCGCGGTCGGTCAGGGTCATCGCGGGCGCGACGGTGACCGAGTCGCCGGTGTGCACGCCCATCGCGTCGATGTTCTCGATCGAGCAGACGACCACCACGTTGTCGCGCCGGTCGCGCATGAGCTCGAGTTCGAACTCCTTCCAGCCGAGGACGCTCTCCTCGATGAGCACCTCGGTGACCGGCGACTCGTCGAGGCCGGAGGTGGCGAGGCGCTGCAGCTCCTCGTCGGTGTGCGCCATGCCAGAGCCGAGCCCGCCCATGGTGAACGACGGCCGGATGACCACCGGCAGGCCGACCTCGGCGACGGTCGCGCGGACCTCGTCCATGTCGTGGCAGACCCGCGAACGCGGCACCTCGGCACCGATGGTGCGGACGATGTCCTTGAACTTCTGCCGGTCCTCGCCGCGCTGGATGGCGTCGATGTCGGCGCCGATCAGCTCGACGCCGTACTTCTCCAGCACACCGCGCTCGTGCAGGGCGACGGCGCAGTTCAGCGCGGTCTGCCCGCCGAGGGTCGCCAGGATCGCGTCGGGGCGTTCCACCGCGATGACCTTCTCGACGAAGTCCGGGGTGACCGGCTCGATGTAGGTGGCGTCGGCGAATTCGGGGTCGGTCATGATGGTCGCCGGGTTCGAGTTGACCAGCGAGACGCGCAGGCCCTCTTCCCGGAGCACCCGGCAGGCCTGGGTGCCGGAGTAGTCGAATTCGGCCGCCTGGCCGATCACGATCGGCCCGGAGCCGATCACCAGCACGTGCTGGATGTCTGTCCTCTTCGGCATTAGTTTTCCTCACTCACCAGGCGCCGCAGACCGTCGCGGAAGACCTGAAAACTCTGGGAACGATTGTTCTCTACATCCATGTGTGGTGCGACTTCGGAGGCAAGCAGCATCTTCTGCAGTCGGGGCTTGTGATAGCCATGTCTGGCGAGCACCCGGCCAAGCGCTTCACAGGTGCCGCCGGCGACGGCGTCAGGATCGCGGTATTTCTGTTGCTTGTGCAGCGTCGACGGAATCCTCGGGTACGCGGCACAAAGAGCGGGCACATCGCCAAAGAACCATGCCTCGAGTTCTTCCACGACGATCCTGTTCAAGATCGTGAACCCGTCCGACGTCGCACTCGTCGTGATCAACCCTGCGGTCTTCGCCATCACCTGCAGTCGCTCCTTGAGTACGACACAGTCGTCGTCATCTCGATCGACCAGCACAGCCACCCTGATTGACTCCCAGCTCAAACGAGCCGCATAGCCAGCCAAACGGCGCGGCAGGTCTTTCAACAGGGCATCCTTACCCCGGAACTCGAAGATCTCGAACCGGGTCCCAGGAACAATCTTCGGGACCAGGACCTCAAGCGCCCGCTTCGCTGAAGGTTCTTCGACAAGGATCTCGAGCGAGATTGGTTCCTCCGTCACGCTGGACGTCCCGACCGCGTGAGGGGATCACCCAGTCCGAAGTAGCCCTCCATCCAGAGATTTCCCAGCATTCCGCCTGCGTCCACCATGGCCATGAGCCGCTTGTTCTTCGAGGCTCGAGCGCACCTGGTGAAACCGTCCTCATCGCGATACAAGGCCCACATCTCGTCGGGGTATAGCGCATCGGCGAAGTAAGGCGAGTGCGTCGTGACGAGGAGCTGGCTCCTTGCCGAGGCCCCACGAACTTCCTCGGCCAATGGGTACAATAACTTTGGGTGAAGCTGATTCTCAGGCTCTTCGATACCGATAATCGGCGCCGGTGCCGGGTCGAACAGGACCGTCAAGTACGCAAGCAGCTTCAAGGTGCCATCAGAGATGAACCTCGCGAGTACGGGCGTGTCGAAGGGCCGGTCCTTGAGGCGCAGCAGCAGGCGCCCGTCCGGCATCTGCTCAGAGTCGACTCGCTCAAGGCTCGGCACCCGCTGGCCAAGCACGTCGAAGATCGTCGCCAGCCTGTCTTGGTGACGATCTCCCAGGTACTGGATGACATTCGCCAGGTTGTCTCCGGTAGCTGAAAGCCTCTCCTGAGGACCAGACATCGGCTGCTGCCGGACATGGTCGATGTTGAGGTACGAGAGGTACCAGCCAGTGATGAATCTCCGCAAAGCCGCCACTTGCGGATAGCGGCTGAGCTGCCCAAGGCTGCTCACGGCCAACAGATCCGGACTGTCGAGCGTCTCGATGAGCTTCTCGTTCGCCCGTTCGTCATAGACAGCCCCCTCGCCTCGCGAGAAGTTGAGGATCTCTCTTGGTCGCCCCTGGGCTGGGTTGGTCGTCCACTTGAGCAGCTCGCTCACCACAACCGGCGACCCTGCCTCCTCATCGATCGCCAGCACGTAGGTGATCAATCGTCCGCTGTCCGGGTCACGATATTTGAGTTCGAACTGGACGGGCCCCTCAGCCCCTCGGCTGCGGATCTCCGCGATTCTATTGCGCGCATCCCAAGCACGACGGAGGTTCGTGCTGAAAGCTTCGTGAAGAAAGGCGAACACGTCGAACACGGTTGATTTGCCGCTGCCGTTCGGACCGAACAGAACGGTCAACGGCGTGAGCTTCTCGAAGGTCACATCTTTCAGCACTCGGTAGTTCCGGATGTGAAGTCTCTCGATAGACGGCTTTGACCTGCTTTGGGCAGCCATCACGACTTCTTCTCCATCAAGCTCACGAACTCGTCGAACAAGGGAGCCGCGTCGTGCGGGCCGGCGGCGGCCTCGGGGTGGTACTGCACCGAGAACGCGGGGACGTCGAACGCGCGGACACCTTCGACGGTGTCGTCGTTCGGGCAATAGTGCGAGATCTGCGCGGCGCCGAACGGCGTCTCGAAGCGCTGCCCCGGCTCGCCTTCGAGGGCGAACCCGTGGTTCTGCGCGGTGATCGCGACCCGTTTGGTCGCCACGTCGATCACCGGGATGTTGATCCCGCGGTGGCCGTAACGCATCTTGTAGGTGCCCAATCCCAGCGCGCGGCCGAGGATCTGGTTGCCGAAGCAGATACCGAACAGCGGGATTTCCCGCTGCAGCACCGCTTTCGTCAGGTCGGTCGCGTGCGCGGTGGTCGCCGGGTCGCCGGGGCCGTTCGACAGGAACACGCCGTCCGCCTCGATCGCGAGCAGATCGTCCACAGTGGACGACGAGGGCAGGACGTGCACCTCGATGCCGCGCGCGGCCATCAGGCGCGGGGTGTTGGACTTGATGCCCAGGTCCAGCGCGGCGACGCGGAACCGGGTCTCCCCCTGCGGCTTGACGACGTACGTCCGGTCGGTGCTGACCTCGCCCGCGAGGTCGGCGCCCTTCATCTGCGGGCCGGCCTGCACCTGCGCGAGCATTTCCTCGTCGCTGCCCAGTGCCTCACCCGAGAACACGCCGGACCGCATGGCGCCCTGTTCGCGCAGATGCCGGGTCAGCGTGCGAGTGTCCACTTCGGAGATCCCGACGACGCCCTGGCGCTCCAGTTCCTCGTCCAGCGTGCGCTTGGAGCGCCAGTTGGACGGCGTGCGTGCCGGGTCGCGGACGACGTAGCCCGAAACCCAGATGCGGGAGGACTCGTCGTCCTCGTCGTTCCAGCCGGTGTTCCCGATCTGCGGAGCGGTCTGTACCACGATCTGCCGGTGGTAGGAGGGGTCGGTCAGCGTCTCCTGGTAACCGGTCATGCCGGTGCAGAACACCGCCTCGCCCAGGCTGCGGCCACGGGCGCCGTACGCGGAGCCGCGGAACACGCGGCCGTCTTCCAGGACCAGTGCCGCGGGGGTCCTAATGCCGTTCGCGGTGCTCATCAGGCACCTCCCTTGATTTCGTCGCGAATGTCTTGCCAAGCTTCGATCCACTGTGGATAGTCGTCGACCTCGTCACCGCGGAATCCGGTGTCCAGTTCGACGTCGCCCGCCAGCCAGGTGACGACCAGCAGGGCGTCGATGCCCATCACCTTCCCGGCCATCCCCTTGTCCTTGCGGACGCCGGTGACCGAGGCACGCGGGATCCAGAAGTCCGGGGCACCGCCGCGTTCGATGGCGATACCGTCTTCGTGCAGCCGCCAGACCGCGCCGGTGCGCAGCCCGGCACCGCGGGTGACCACCCGTTCCTGCCAGTGGCCCGCCGTCGTCGTGCTGATGTAGACGCCGGTCGATTCGAGCAGCACGTCACCGGGTTCGGACGGGATCTCGGCGAACGGCGGCACCTGGACGCTCTGCGACCGGGACTTGCGTCGCCAGCCACGCCACATCAGGAAGACGCAGATCAGGAAGAAGGCGAAGACCGCCAGTGTCAGCAGGATCCGGTCGCTCATGAGGTGATCTTCCCTTCCAGCGCGGTGATCCGCCCGCGCAGCAACGTCGCCGTCACCACGCCGGGGAGCCGCATTCCTTCGTACGGGGTGTTACTTGAGATGCTGGCAAGTTCGAAAGCCCGCACGGTCCATTCGGTGTCCGGGTCCACCAGTGTCAGGTTGGCCGGTTCGCCGACCTCGATCGGACGGCCGTGGTCGGTCAGGTTGCCGATCTCGGCGGGCCGCTCGCTCATCACGCGCGCCACTCCCCGCCAGTCGAGCAGTCCGGTGCGGACCATGGTCTCGACCACGATCGACAGCGCGGTCTGCAGACCGAGCATGCCGGGGCGGGCCGAGTTCCACTCGCAGTCCTTGTCCTGGACGGCATGCGGCGCGTGGTCGGTGGCGACGCAGTCGATGACGCCCTCGGCCAGCGCGGCACGCAGTTTCTCGGCGTCGGGTCCGGTGCGCAGCGGCGGGTTCACCTTGTTGACCGGGTCGTAGGTGGCGAGCCGCTCGTCGGTCAGCAGCAGATGGTGCGGGGTGACCTCGGCCGAGACCTTGGTGCCGCTCTCCTTGGCCCACTTCAGGATGTCGGCGGTGCCCGAGGTGGAGACGTGGCAGACGTGCAGCCGCGCGTTGGCGTGCCGGGCGAGCAGGCAGTCGCGGGCGACGATCGACTCCTCCGCCGAGGCGGGCCAGCCGGTGTAACCAAGCCGCGCGGCCTGCTCACCTTCGTGGGCCTGCGCGCCGACGGTCAGCCGCGGCTCCTCGGCGTGCTGCGCGATGACGACGCCCAGTGCCGTCGAGTACTCCAGCGCGCGGCGCATCAGCAGCGGGTCGGCGACACAGAGTCCGTCGTCGGAGAAGACCTTCACCTGGGCCTCGGACTTCGCCATGGTGCCCAGTTCGGCGAGCTTCTCGCCCTTGAGGCCCACGGTGACCGCGCCGACCGGATGCACGTCGACCAGCCCGGCCTCCTGGCCACGCCGCCATACGTGGTCGACGATCACCGCGTTGTCGGCCACCGGGTCCGTGTTGGCCATGGCGAACACGGCGGTGTAGCCGCCGAGCGCGGCCGCGGCCGAACCGGTGGCGATGGTCTCGGTGTCCTCGCGGCCGGGTTCACGCAAATGGGTGTGCAGGTCGACGAAACCGGGGAGCAGCACCTGGCCGCGCGCCTCGATCACCTCAGCGTCTTCGGGAACGTCCAGGGCACCGATATCGGTGATCACGCCATCCTCGACGAGTACGTCGACCGGGTCGCCCTCACCGTAGGGTCGGGCGCCCTTGATCAGGACGGTGGTCATGCGTCGGCCCCTTCGCTGGCGAGCAGGTGATAGAGGACCGCCATGCGCACGTGGACGCCGTTGCGGACCTGTTCGGTGATGGCCGAGGCCGGGGAGTCGGCGACCGCCGAGGCGATCTCCATCCCACGCAGCATCGGGCCGGGGTGCAGGACGACGGCGTGCTCGGGCAGGAGCTTCATCCGGCGTTCGTTGAGGCCGTAAGCGATCGAGTACTCACGCGCGCTGGGGAAAAAGGCCCCGTGCATGCGCTCCGCCTGCACTCGCAGCATCATGACCGCGTCGACCGCGGGCAGTTCGGCGTCGAGTTCATGCGACACCGTGACCGGCAGGCTCTCCACCCCGGCGGGCAGGAGGGTCGGCGGCGCGACGAGCACCACCTCGGCGCCCAGCGAGGACAGCAGGTGGATGTTGGACCGCGCCACCCGGCTGTGCAGGACGTCGCCGACGATCGCGATCCGGCGTCCCTCCAGCGAGCCGAGCCGCTCCCGCAGGGTCGCCGCGTCGAGCAGCGCCTGCGTCGGATGCTCGTGGGTGCCGTCCCCCGCGTTGACGACCGCCGTCCCGGCCTCGGCGAGCCAGCCCGAAAGCCGCTGTGCCGCCCCGGAGGCGGGGTGCCGGATGATCACGCAGTCGGCGCCTGCCGCGGCCAGCGTCAGCGCGGTGTCCCGCAGCGATTCACCCTTGTTCACCGAGGAACTGGACGCGGAGACGTTGATCACGTCGGCACTCATCCACTTCCCGGCGATCTCGAACGAGACGCGGGTGCGGGTCGAGTTCTCGTAGAACAGCGTGATGACGGTGCGGCCACGCAACGTCGGGAGTTTGCGGACCTCGCGGCCCAGCAGGGTGTGCTTGAGCTCTTCGGCGGTGTCCAGCACGGCTGTCGCGAGCGCCGGGTCGAGCCCGTCGGTGGCGAGCAGGTGCTTCACGATCGGTCTCCTTCTGGTGAAGCGCTCTCATTCAACGACCGCAGCAGAACCGTGTCCCGGCCGTCCACTTCGGACAGCAGGACCTCGATCCCCTCGGCACGCGAGGTGGGCACGTTCTTGCCGACGTAGTCGGCGCGGATCGGCAGTTCGCGGTGGCCGCGGTCGACCAGCACGGCCAGCTGGACCGCACGCGGGCGGCCGTGGTCGCGCAGGGCGTCGAGGGCGGCGCGGATGGTGCGGCCGGAGAACAACACGTCGTCGACCAGGATCACCACCGCGTCGTCGATGCCGGTCGGCGGCAGCCGCGAATGCTCGAGCGCGCGGGGCGGGCGGCGGCGGAGATCATCACGGTAGAGCGTGATGTCCAGCGCACCGGTCGGCGGACGGATGCCGGAGAACTCGGCGATCTTGTCCGCGAGCCGCAAGGCGAGCGGGGTTCCCCTGGTGGGGATGCCCAGCAACACGGGCGGAGTCGAGCCACCGGCACCGAGAGCGGTCTTCTCGATGACCTGGTGGGCCATTCGGGCGATCGTACGCGCGACATCGCCGGACGAGAGGAGCTCACGCTCTCCCGCCGGTTCCGCCGCGCCACGCGGGCGTGACGACAAGGCGGACCCCCTTCCCCGCCTCTCTGGACGGGTCCTTAAAGGACGTCGACTTCCTGCTTACCGAGGAAATCGAGTCGACACTAGCAGCAGCGGGGCCTGGAGTCTTACGGGTGGCGCGCCCCAGGTGACGAAGGCCTCTCGAAAGCACCCGCTTGACCTGGTGACAACTATGCGTAACCATTACTCTGAGTATTCGACTCTAGGAGTCCCCTGGATCGGTCACCCCGACCGATTGGGGGTGAGGAAACGGAGAACCACCAGATGGGCGATTACGCCAAGGCGCTCGGGGCCAAGCTCCGCGGGATCCGCCAGCAGCAGGGCCTGTCCCTGCACGGGGTCGAGCAGAAGTCCGGGGGCCGCTGGAAGGCCGTCGTCGTCGGTTCGTACGAGCGCGGCGACCGCGCCGTCACCGTGCAGAAGCTCGCCGAGCTGGCCGATTTCTACGGCGTGCCGGTGGTCGAACTGCTGCCGGAGGGCCGGGTGCCCTCGGGTGCCGAGCCGGCCACGAAGATCGTCATAAACCTGGAGCGCCTACAGCAGCTCCCGGCGGAGAAGGTCGGACCGCTCGCCCGCTACGCGGCCACCATCCAGAGCCAGCGCGGCGACTACAACGGCAAGGTGCTCTCGATCCGCACCGAAGACCTGCGTTCGCTGGCGATCATCTACGACATGACCCCGGGCGAGCTCACCGAGCAGCTGATCGACTGGGGTGTGCTGCCGCCAGAGGCTCGACCGTCCAAAGAGGACTGAAGTTGAGGACGTTTTCGGTCGGGGGGCCGAGAACGTTGCACCCCCAAGCCGCCCAAGACAACCGCCACCCCCACAACCGCACCCCCAGCCACGGCAACCACGGCCACGGCAACCGCGACCCCGACCCCGACCCCGACCCCGACAACCGTGACCACGGCAACCGTGCCCCCGTCAAAGGTGACCACGTCAACGGTGACCACGGCAAAGGCGACCACGGCAAGCGTGACCCCGTCGAAGGCGACCACGTCAACGGTGACCACGGTCTTTTGATCCTTTGGAGTCGCGCCCTTTTGGCCGGCAGGCCCCGCGATCGTGATGGCAGGGCGCCCTACAGCATGACGTGAGAGTCAATGCTGAAGAGCGCCCTGGCAGCACGATCGCGGCAGCGCGATTATAAGACAGCCCTGAGGCGGTCGGCGATGGTGCCGATCCGGCCGAGTACGCCGTTCACGAACCTCGGCGAGTCGTCGGTCGACAGTTCCTTCGCCAGCCCGACGGCCTCGTCGATGGCGACCGGGTCCGGTACGTCCTCGGCCCACAGCAGCTCGTAGACGCCGACCCGGAGCACCGCGAGGTCCACCGGCGGCATCCGGTCCAGCGTCCAGCCCTGAGCGTGTTCCGAGAGCAGCTCGTCGATCTGGGCCTTGCGCCCGGTGACACCCTCGACCAGCGAGATGGTGTAGTCCCCGATCGGGTCCACCTCGACGGAACCGACCCGGTCCGCCAGCAGCGTCACCGCGTCGGAGCCGCGCTGGGCGGCCTCGTACATCATCTCGACGGCACGCTTGCGGGCCTGGCGACGACTGATCGGCCCACCGCGGTTCGGCGATTTCTTGGATCGATTCTGCCCGGATTTGCCTGAGTCAGCCATCAGTTGGAGACGCGGCCCAGGTAGCGGCCGTCACGGGTGTCGACCTTGATCTTCTCGCCTGTGGTGAGGAACAGCGGCACCTGGATCTCGGCGCCGGTCTCCAGGGTGGCGGGCTTGGTGCCGCCGGTGGAGCGGTCGCCCTGCAGGCCGGGGTCGGTGTGCTGGACGAGCAGTTCGACCGAGGTCGGCAGCTCGATGTACAGCGGGACACCCTCGTGCACCGCGACCTGGACCTCGAAGTTCTCGAGCAGGTAGTTCGCGTTGTCGCCGACGGTCTCGGCCAGCACGGTGATCTGGTCGTAGGTCTCCGAGTCCATGAACACGAAGTCGGTGCCGTCCTTGTACAGGTAGGTCATGTTGCGGCGGTCGACGGTGGCCGTATCGACCTTCGTGCCCGCGTTGAAGGTCTTGTCGACGACCTTCCCGGTCAGCACGTGCTTGAGCGTGGTGCGGACGAACGCGCCGCCTTTGCCCGGCTTGACGTGCTGGAACGCGGTGACGGTCCACAGCTGGCCGTCGAGGTTGAGGACGAGCCCGTTCTTCAGGTCGTTGGTGGTGGCCACGAGTGTGCAGTCTCCTGTGTCGATCTTCCGGGCCGCCGTCAGACGACCACGAGGTCCTTGGTGCTCAGCGTGAGGAGTTCGGGCGTACCTTCCCGCACGACCAGCGTGTCCTCGATGCGCACGCCACCGCGGCCCGGCAGATACACACCAGGCTCGACGGTGACCGCCATACCGGCGGTCAGTGTACCGACGCCCGTGGTAGCGAGACTGGGCGCCTCGTGCACCTGCAGTCCGACGCCGTGCCCGAGGCCGTGACCGAACTCCTCGCCGCGCCCCGCGCCGACGATCACCTCACGCGCCGCTTTGTCCACATCGGACACTTCCGCGCCGGGGAAGACGGCGTCACAGCCCGCCGCCTGCGCGCGCTGGACCAGCTCGTAGACCTCTTCCTGCCAGGCCGCGGGCTTGCCGAGGACGAAGGTGCGGGTCATGTCGGAGTGGTAGCCGTCGACGGTGGCGCCGAAGTCGATCTTGACGAAGTCGCCTGTCGCGAGCACCGCCGAAGTCGGCCGGTGATGCGGGATCGCGGAGTTGACGCCCGCCGCGACGATCGTGTCGAACGACGGTCCCGTCGACCCGTGGCCGAGCATCCGGTTCTCGAGGTCGCGGGCGACGTCCAGCTCGGTGCGCCCCGGCCGCAGCCCACCGGCGTCCACCAGGTCTTCCAACGCCCTGTCCGCGGCCGCGCACGCCTGGCGCAGCGCCTCGATCTCCTGCTCGTCCTTGACCAGCCTCAGCTGCTCGACGAGCCCAGGGGTGCGGATCAGCGGGACGCGGTCGAAGCGCACCTTCAGGTCCTCGTGCTGCTCGACGCTGACGTGCTGGCTCTCGAACCCGGTCTTGCCGAACTCTTTTTCGGCCGCCAGATCGGCGAGCTTCGCCGCACTCGCCCGATCGAGTACCCGTTCGAGGTCGGGCACCTCGGTCGCCGACTGGACCGTGTAGCGGCCGTCGGTGCAGAAGATCGTCTTGTCGTCGCCGCTCCCGTGGACGAGGAGAGCGGCGTTGGACCCGGTGAAGCCGGTCAGGTACCTGATGTTGAGCAGGTCCGTGACCAGCAGCGCGTCCACCCCGGAATCGGTGAGCAGGGAACGCAGCGCCGCACGGCGGCGAGAGAAGTATTCACGCACTGTCGTATTATGTCGCGCGCTGACGGAAACGTCTCGCAGGGCGCTGGACCCGCTCGCAACTCACGTGGCCGGGCAAGGCGCCCTGCAATACGTTTCCGTGGGCCTCCGGCCCAAAAGAGGGCGCGCGACGGTGAAGTCTTCTCGTCGCGCTGGCGCGCTTCCGAGAAGACGGTCCGCCGGTCCCTGCGTCGGTCCCGTCGGTAGGTGGCAAAAGCATCACCACCGGCGGGCGGGGGTGACTGCGGCTACTCGCGAGTTAAACTCCACGCATGGCACCGTGGCTGACTCGTGGACTCGTGATGGCGCTGCTGCACGGCGCGGCCGTCACCGTGCTGGCCAAGTACGAGGTCTTCAACCCCACCGACAAGACCCTCGTCACCGCTCTCGCGCTCGCGGTCCTCGTCGGCGCGGCGGCGGGCTGGAGCGCGGTGGACGCCTGGCAGGACAAACCCGATCGCGGCCGGAACTGGTTCATCGCGGCGCTGATCGCCGGCCCGGTCTCGGGTGTGCTGTACGTGATCGGCCGCGCGGTGTTCGTCGACCAGACCGGCGCGTCCGAACTCGCCGGCGCGCTCACCGGCGGCGCCGCGTTCTCGGCCCTGCTGGTGCTCATCCCGGCCGGGCTCGGCCTGTTCGTCGGCGGCCGGATCACCAAGACCCGAGACGACGACGAGGAAGAAGAATCTCAGCCCGCGAGTGAGAAGCCTGCCGGGAAGCCGTCCCAGGCCTGATCGCTGATCTCCTCGACGGCGGAGTCGTTCAGCGCCGCCGCCCCGGCGTCGGGCACGGCGAACATCTTGCCGTCGAGCACCACACCGAATCCGCGGCCGGGCGCGCGCACCATTCTCGCCCCGGCACTCAGGCGCGCGGCTTGCGGGAACTTCTCGACGGCCTTGAGCCGCTGGTCCAGCACCTCGCCCGCGAGCACCGCGGCCACCGAGCGCCGGTCCACCCGCACCAGTTTGCCGTCGGCCACCAGGTCGATGGTCCGCTGCGGCGAAGGCATCGCGACGCCTTCGAACGCGGTCCGGGTCCGGGCGTCGCTGTCGCAGGCTCGCGAGCCGCGGACGTCCATGCCGAAATGTTCGAGGTCGGTCGGCGCCCCCGCGCCGCCGACGACGGTGGCGCGGACGACGTCGAACGGCACCCTCTCGCAGACGTCGCCCGAGGAGAGCGGCGCGTGCCCATCGGGCCGCCGGACCAGGCCGGGACCCTCCTTCCAGGCACCGGGGATGAGCGCCTGCCGGTACGGCTGCGCGGTGAAATCCCTGGTCCAGAAGGTGAGGGTGGTGCCGGTGTCGGTCTCGTGCGCGATCACGAACGCGTCGAGCGCGCCAACCCACATCAGGTCGGTGCTGAACCCGTCGACCAGCGAACGGGTGCGTGGCGAGATCGTGCTGGGCTTGGCCACGAAGCCCTGCTCCCCCAGCGTTTCCACGCCCTTGCTGAAGGCCGCGTCCTTGGCCCGGAGCAGGAACTGCCCGGCGCCGTTCCACCCGGCGGCCTTGGCCGTGGTGTCGGTGAAGATGAGGTAGAACCAGCCGTCGAGGTACACCGCCGAGGGCTGGCCCGCGCCGTAGACGTTGGCGCGGTGGACGTCGTGTGCGGGCCCGACGATCGGCTGCCCGCCGTTGGCGCGGGTCCAGCTGAGGCCGTCGGTGCTGGTGGCGAGCCCGATCGAGTTGCCGAGCGCGTGGTCGCCCGACGCGCCGGTGTAATACATGTAGTACATCGAGCCGACCTTGAGCACCGACGGGTCGCAGGTGTGCATCCCGTCGAATCCGCCGGGCGCGCCGGAGAAGACCGCCGCCGGGCCACCGCCGGACGGACCGGTGAAGGGCCCGTCGAGCGAGGACGACTGCGCGTAGAGGATGTCGTCACCGGCGGGCTGGGCGCTGCCGTACTGACTGCACCACCACATCCGGAGTTTGCCGCCGTCCCGCATCACCGTCGGGCCGTAGTTGTAGACCGCGTCCTGATCGCCCGCGGCGACCACTCCGCCGCTCTGCCGGGGATCGCTTGTCGCGAGTTCGACGTCCATCGGCCGCGGCGCCTCTTTCGACGTCCGCGGGGCTCCGCCTATCCCGCCGCCCTTGCCGTCGGCCTGGGGCTGGGCGAGGCCGTCACTGCAGGCCGTCAGGACCGCACCGGCCGCGAGGGCGGCCACCACGACACGGGCGGGTCGCCGACCCCCACGAAAAAGGCGCATGATGGCCGAGTGTAGCGAGGCTTAACCCGGTTGGGTGACGTCGCTCCCCGGTAGGGCGACCAACTCGACCTCGAAGCCGTCGGTGTTTTCGAGGTAGGCGGCGTAGTGCTGATCACCGCCCGCATACGGATACTTGTCCGCGAACAGCGGCGACCAGCCGTGTTCGACGGCCTTCGCGGCCAGTTCGTTCACCCGTTCGCGGGTATCGACGTGCAACGCGAGGTGGTTCAGGCCCGGCGCGGTCCGCTCGTGCTTTTCCCCGCTGAGCGCGGGAGAACGTTCGACGACGAGGTAGGTCGCGCCGAGTCTCCAGCTGACCCCGGCAGGCCAGCGCTGGAACTCCCGCCAGCCGAGTTCGCCGAGCAGCCAGCCCCAGCTTTCCTCGGCACGCGCGAGATCCGGCACCCACAGTTCGATGTGGTGCGCCAGCCCGTGGGTCGACGGCAACGCGACGAGTACGCGGTGCGGCCCGCTGCCGTAATGCTCGCCGCTGCCGACATCGAGGAAACCCAAGCGCCGCACCAGGTTCAGACTGGCCACATTGGACTCACCGACCAACGCCCACACCGAGGAGAGCCCCAGCCCGCCGAGTCCGTGCTCCAGCAGCGCGGTCGCGGCCTCGGTCGCCAGTCCCTGTCCGCCGTGCTCGCGCGCGAGGTAGTAGCCGATCTCCGGCACCTCGCCGGGCAACTCCGCGGAAGGCCGCAGATGCGCGAGACCGATGACCTCGGCGTCCCGCTCGATCACCCAATGCCCCATCCCGGCCGGGCCGCGGTAGGACAGCCGCCGTCCGACCATCTCGCGGACAAGGTCCGCTTCGGTGAGCGGAACCGCGAAATGAGCACTCAACGCCGGATCGGCGAAGAGCTCGACGATCGCCTCGGTGTCGGCCTCGGTGAGCGCGCGCAGCCGCAGCCGGGCGGTCTTGATTTCGGGCGGGTTGTTCATCCCGCGTTCGCGGCCAGCCAGCGCAGGGCCAACGGATAGCCGTCGACCCCGAGCCCCGCGACGACGGCGGTGGCGATATCCGACAGCACACTGTGGTGCCGGAACCGCTCCCGCTTGTGCACATTGGAGATGTGCAGTTCGATCAGCGGCGCCTTGAGCTGGGCGGCGGCGTCGCGGACCGCGATCGAATAGTGCGTCCACGCGGCCGCGTTGAGCACCACCGGCCAGCCGGCGTCGGCGGCCTCGTGCAGCCAGCCGACCATCTCGCCCTCGTGGTCGGTCTGGCGGACCTCGACGTCGATCCCGAGTTCCTTGCCGGTGTCGGCACAGGACGAGACCAGGTCGGCGTGCGTGGCCGAACCGTAGATCCCCGGTTCGCGCAGGCCGAGCCTGCCGAGGTTGGGGCCGTTGAGGACGAGCACCTTCACAGCAGCACGCTCCCGCCGGATTTGGGGGCCTCTCCCGCCACCGCCGAGTACGCCGCCGCGAGCAGCATCGGGTCCGGCCCTTCGAGCCTGCCGGGTTTGGCGAGCCCGTCGAGGACGACGAAACGCAGCACACCCGAGCGGGTCTTCTTGTCGCCCTTCATCGTCTCCAGCAAATGCGGGAGCGCGTCCGGATCGTAAGTGGTCGGCAGGCCCAGCAGCTTGAGGACGGCGACGTGGCGCTCGGCGGTGGCGTCGTCGAGACGGCCTGCCAGACGCGCGAGCTCGGCGGCGAACACCAGCCCCACGCTGACCGCGGCACCATGGCGCCACCGGTACTTTTCGCGGCGTTCGATGGCGTGGCCGAGGGTGTGGCCGTAGTTGAGGATCTCGCGCAGATCCGACTCGCGCAGATCCGCGGCGACGACGTCGGCCTTGACCTGGATCGAGCGGCGGACCAGCTCGCCGAGGACCTCACCGCCTGGGTCGAGGGCGGCGGCGGAGTCCTGCTCGATGAGTTCGAGGATGCGCGGGTCGGCGATGAACCCGGTCTTCACGACCTCGGCCATCCCGGCGACGAGTTCGTTGGGCGGCAAGGTCTCCAGCGTCGCGAGGTCGACGAGGACCGCACTCGGCTCGTGGAAGACGCCGACCAGGTTCTTGCCTGCCTCGGTGTTGATGCCGGTCTTGCCGCCGACCGCGGCGTCGACCATGCCCAGCAGCGTGGTGGGCACGTTGACCAGGCGCACGCCACGCATCCAGGTCGCGGCGACGAAACCGGCAAGGTCGGTGACGGCGCCGCCGCCGAGTCCGACGACCACCCCTTGGCGGTCGAGGCCGATGCGGCCGAGGACCTCCCAGCAGAAGCTGGCGACGGTGAGCGCCTTGCCGTCCTCGGCGTCGGGGATCTCGACCCGGTGCGCGTCGATCCCGGCCTCGGCCAGCTCGTCGCGGATGGCCTCGGCGGTGGTCGTCAGCGTCGGCGGGTGGATCAGCGCGACCTTGGAGGCGTCGGCGAGCTGCCCGGTGAGCTCGCCGAGGAGGCCGCGGCCGATGACGACGTCGTACGGCTTGACGGTGTTGACGGTGATGCGGACCGGCTCGGTCATCGTGTCCCTCACTTCGGCGGAAGCCGCTTTGCCCTGGCGACCTCGCAGGAGATCTTGCCCTTGACCGGGGTGTCTCCCGGGATCTCTTCGGTCACCTTCTGGCCAGGCGTCATCCGGTTCTTCGCGAACAGCGCTTCACCGGAGGCCTTGCCCGTGGCGTCCTTGATCGCGATGGTGACGGCGTAGCGCGCGTCCTCACCGGTGCTGTTCGTGACCTCGATGGTGACCTTCGGGGTGTAGCTGTTGCTGTCGCACTTCATGACCTGGACGTCGGCGGCGGCATCCATGTCGGGTGCCGCCGAGGCCGAGGCGGCGGCCGAGCTGCTCTGCGCGCCGCTGGTCTGGATCACGTCCGAGCCCGCGGGCTGCTTTTCCTCGCTGCAGGCGGTCAGGGTCAGGGTCATGACGGCGAGAAGAACGCCGGCGATGGTGCGCTTCATGCTCATTCCTTGCTGTCTTCGGTCAGCCCGGCGACGGCGGCTTCGACGACCTCGTCCGGGGTGCGGTGGTCGGTTTCGATTTCGATCGTGGCCACCTCGCGGTACACCGGCAACCGGGCGTCGAGAAGTGCCTTGTAAGTGGCGCGAGGGTTGACCCCCGCCAGCAGCGGGCGCGCGGTGGACAGCCCCGCGCGCTGGACTCCGGCGGCCATCCCGACGTTGAGGAAGACCACGGTGTGCCCGGCCAGCCGCTCCCGGGTGCCCGGGGTGATCGGCGCTCCCCCGCCAAGGGAGAGGACGCCGTCGTGTTCGGCCAGCGCCTTCGCGACCATCTCCGCTTCCAGCACGCGGAAGGCGGGTTCGCCTTCCTCCGCGAAGATGTCGGTGATGGGCTTGCCGGCCTTGGCGACGATGTCGTCGTCGCTGTCGCGGAAGGCGAGGCCGAGCCGGGCGGCGAGCGCCGGGCCGACCGTGCTCTTACCCGAGCCCGGCGGCCCGATGATCACCGCGCGAGGAGTCACCAGCGCTCCTCGAGCGCCTTCAGGTAGGCCTCGGCGTTGCGTTTGCTCTCGATCAGCGAGTCGCCGCCGAACTTCTCCAGCGCGGCGTCGGCGAGGACCAGCGCGACCACCGACTCCAGCACGACACCGGCACGCGGTACCGCGCAGACGTCGGAACGCTGGTGGATGGCCACCGCGGGTTCACCGGTGGTGACATCCACAGTGGACAGTGCTTTGGGGACGGTCGAAATCGGCTTCATGGCAACGCGGACACGCAGTGGCTCACCGTTGGTGATACCGCCTTCGAGGCCACCCGCGCGGTTGGACCGGCGGGTCACCCCGACCGGCCCGGTGCCGCGGTCGATCTCGTCGTGGGCCTGGCTGCCCCAGCGCGTGGCCGTGGTGAAGCCGTCGCCGACCTCCACGCCCTTCATCGCCTGCACACCCATGAGCGCGCCGGCGAGACGGGCGTCGAGCCTGCGGTCCCAGTGCACATGCGAGCCGAGGCCCGGCGGGAGTCCGTAGGCGAGCACCTCGATCACGCCGCCGACGGTGTCACCCGCCTTCCGCACGGCGTCGACCTCGGCGACCATCGCGTCGGTCCCCTCCTTGCCGAAGGCGCGGACGGGGCTCTCGTCGATGGCGGGCAGGTCCGACGCCACGGGCAGCGGGCCCTCCGGCGCCGAAGCGCCGCCGATGGACACGACGTGGCTGAGGATCTCGACCCCGAGCAGCTGCCGGAGGTACGCGCGGGCGACCGTGCCGAGCGCCGTCCGTGACGCGGTCTCGCGGGCGCTGGCCCGCTCCAGCACCGGACGGGCCTCCGGGAAGCCGTACTTCTGCATACCGGGCAGGTCCGCGTGGCCGGGGCGGGGACGGGTCAGCGGCTCGTTGCGCGCCAGGCCTTCCAGCTCCTCGGCGGGCACGGGATCGGCCGACATGACCTTCTCCCACTTGGGCCACTCGGCGTTCTCGATCTGGACCGCGACGGGGCCGCCCTGCGTCAGCCCGTGCCGGACGCCGCCGGTGAACTCGACGTGGTCGGTCTCGAAGCCCATCCGGGGGCTGCGGCCGAAGCCCAGCCTCCGTCGCGCGAGCTGCTCGCCCACTTCGGCGGTCGTGACCTCGACCCCGGCTGGCATCCCTTCCAGGATGGCGGCGAGGGCGGGTCCGTGCGATTCCCCTGCGGTTATCCAGCGCAACACCTGACAGATCCTGTCACAACCTCCCGGCCTGTCCCGGGACAGGCCGGGCTATCCCGGACCAGGTCCGGCGAAGACGGCGAGCACCCACGCGGCGACCAGGAGACCGGGCCCGTGCGGCACCGTGGGATGCCGGGGTCCGCCCACCGCGAGCGCGACGCTCAGCAGCGCCGCGGCGACCGCGCCGAGCACGACCGACGGCCAGCCCATCGCGGCGAGGACCGCGCCGAGGCTCCCGGCGAGCTTCACGTCACCAGCGCCGAGGGAACGCGGCGACAACGTGTGGACGAGCGCGTGCACGCCGCCGAAAGCGACCGCGCCCAGCACCGCCCGCCACGCGATGGCGGCGCCTCCCCCGTAGGCGGCGATCGCCATTGCCGCGGCCAGCGCCGGATACGCGGGCAGGGTCAGGATGTCGGGCAGGCGGCGGTACTTGAGGTCGGCCAATGCCAGCGGGACCGCGAAGACCGTCAGTACGGCCGGGACCGCGAGCCACCACGCCTGCCAGGCGCCACTCTGGTGACGGAGGCAGACGGCGACCATGAGCGCGGCCGTGAGCGCCGCCGCCCAGGGCGTCACCGGTGCCCCCGCCCGGCGCAGGCAGGCGCGGGTGGCGAGCGCCGATCCGGCACCCGCCACCGCGAAGGCGATCGGCATGAACACAAGATCAAGAGTGAGCTCATTACCCTCGCTGAGGCAAGGTTTTCTTTTCGTGACAGGGACTTTCGTGCACTACGACCCGGGCACTTTCGCCCGGGGCCTCACGCAAGTAGTCGACTACTTGCGGTTGCCGATGTTCCCCATGACCGCTGGGCGTTCTCCCGTGTCCTGAAGGCCCCCTTTGCGCCGTGAAGCCGGAGCCCGCACCGCCCTGGCCCGGGTCCACGCCGGCCTCGAC